>JADJUF010000022.1 GCA_016717005.1 Myxococcales bacterium
GTCACCGCTTGATGACGGATCGATAGGGACGCGTTGGCTGCCGCGGCACGGCCGCAAAGTCCCAGTACTGCTGCGTGGACCACCAGTACTCCCGATACTCGCCGGGGCTCCGTGCTTCATACAGACTCACAATTCCGAGAAGCGCCGTCGGCGAGTCCGCAGAGAAATCCCATCCATTCTTCTCTGCAAAGAAGTGTTTCAATGATTCATCATACCAAACCTGGTACCCCCTGTCCCGCAACACCGCCTCGGCTTCACCAAACACGTTTACATAGTCGGAGAGAGTCGGCATTCATCGAATCCTTTCTATTGCCGAAATGGGTATCAGCCCCCTGAACAGCACCTCAGTAGCATCTCTCGCGTAGCGCTCCACCGTAGGATTGCCGGCACGCCCGACGGCCTGAACGACGTTCCCGTGGTCGATATAGCGCGCACCACCCTCAACAGCCTTGTTGACATCGATGCGAAGAAGTCCGTTGCCGGAGTCGAACTTCTCAATGGCCCCGCGGGACAGACCGGCCGAGATGTGCGACGTCGGACGCCCCGAAACATGCGAGGCTATGTCGCGCGATGTCCCCTTGGGGCGCAGGTCTTCACCCGCATCCAGTCGTTCGCGGTCGTCTGCGCTGGCGTATCGATAGACATATAATGATGGCGCCTGCCGACGACCGCGCGCCTGGGCGCGGGGGATCACACCACTCCCTGATGACGGGGCCGGCGCCGGCTTCTGCTTCGCCCAGCGGGCATACGTCCCGCCGCTGGACATGAGCATGCCTTCAACGGCGATGCCGAGTTCGGGCAGTCCGGTCGCAGCGAGCGCGGCGCCAAATGGGCCCGAGGTCACTGCGGCCATGTTGACCGCGACGTACTGCTGAACCCTTGCGCGTTCGCGTTGCGCGGTCGTCCCCTTGCCCGATGCATCGATCCCAACCGTGGCCTCTTCGATGTCCAGGTGCTGTTGCTTGTGGTCGAAGAGCCAGCGGAAGGCCTCGTGCGTCAGTCCCTTGGGGCGGTCGAGGTTCCCGCCAATGTGTCTCCGGAGGCGGCCTTCCTCTACCGCGTCGTTCAGCGCCGCGAGCGACCCCCGCGCCTCGTTCAAGTCAATCTCGCCGTTGCCATCCGAGTCGGTAAAGTCGAAACCATCTACGCGGACCTTCCGACACAGCCCGCTCGGGTCCCCGAAGGCCAGCGGGGCGTTCCCGGCGTACGCGTACAGGTGACCGTCGACGGGCCCGGCCGGGTCGCGCTGGAGGAACCGGCCGAGGGCCGGGACGTAGACGCGCGCGCGGTAGTCGTACTGCGCGACGGCCGCGTCGTACGGCCGGCCGGCGTACCCGAACGGCTGCGTGGCCTCGGTGGCGCCGACGCCGCCGCTCCCCGGCGGGGCGATGGTCGCGCCGACGGCGTTGAGCGTGACGCCGAACGGGTCGAAGCGGAACTGGGCCACGAGCGCGCCGGCGGCGTTGGTCAACGCGCGCACCGAGCCCTGCAGGTCCAGGTGGTAGGTGTGCTGGCGGCCCGCCGCCGCGACCTCGACCGGGTCGTCCACCATCGGCCCGTGGACGTACTGCCCGACGCACGCGCCGCTGCGGAAGTCGGCGACGCGGTCGACGCCGTCGTACGCGATGACCACCGCGCCGCCGCTGGCCGGCCGATCCTCGACGACGCGCCGCCCCGACGGGTCGTAGTCGTACCGCGCCACGGTCGCGCCGGTCGAGATCTTCACGATCCGGACCAGGCGCCGGAAGCCGTCGTAGACGTAGCGATGGACGCCGTCGGAGGTCAGGTTGCCCGCGGCGTCGTAGGCATACGCCACGCCGCCGACGCTGGGGTATCGGTCGCGGGCGTCGGGCGCGCCGTACGCGACCTGCGCGCCGGTCGTGGCCGTCGCCACCGTGCGGTTGCCCGTCAGGTCGTACTGCCAGCCGTCCGCCCCGGTCGGCGCGGTCGGCCCGAGCCGCGTCCCGATGGCGGCGTCGAGGAGCGCCTGCTTGGGCGCCGGGCCGCCGGCCGGCACCGTGGTCGCCGGGGCCACGGTCGCCACGTCGAAGGCCAGCGGGTTGACGTCTTGCCGCGCGCCCAGCTGGTAGCGCGAGTCGTAGCCGAGGCGCTCCGCCCGCTTGGCCGCCTCCAGCTCCTGGTACCGCAGCCGCGGGGTCCGCACCGCGTCCCGCAGCTGCTGCATCCGCACCAGGTTGCCGCTCGGCCCCCGGTGCTTCACCTCGACCACGCCGCCCCGCGCGTCGTGCGCGTAGGCCGCGATCGTGCCGTTGCCGAACGTCACCGCCCGCACCCGGCCGCCCGCGTAGGTGTACGTCGCGATGCTCCGCGCCCCGCCGGCCGCGCCCGGGAACCCGACGCCGTCGACGACGTGCCGCAGCTCGGTCACCCGCCCCGCCGCGTCGTGATCGTGGGCCACCTGCCGCCCGCCCGGGTACGTCAGCTCCGTCATCCGCCCGGCGTCGTCGAAGCGCCGCCCCACCGTCAGGAGCTGCCCCGTCGCCGCGAGCGTCGTCGCCTCGGCCAGCGCGCGGCCCAGCGAATCGTACGTCGCCGCCACCGCGCACACCTCGTTGCTCGCGCGCACCGCCCGCCCCAGGCCGTCGTACGCGCGCTCCACCGTGCGCACGCCCTCGATCGTGACGCCCGCGTCCACCTCGGCGGTGTCCACCACCGTCCGCACCGCCCGCCCCAGCCCGTCGTACGTCGTCCGCACCACCACCCCGTGCGCGTCCCGCATCCCCGTCGGCAGCGAGTCCCGGTCGTAGACCGTCGCGAGCCGCGCGCCATCCGGCATCACCTGCTCGACCAGCCGGTCCCACTTGTCGTACCGGAACTCCGTCCGCCGCCCCAGCGTGTCCACCCGCGCCGTCACCAGCCCCGCCTCGTCGTACTCCTGCCGCACCACGTGCGGCGCCAGCAGCTGCCCGCTGCCGTCCCCGGTCGTGGTCCGCTGCGTCCGCACCTCGACGAGGTTACCGTAGACGTCGTACACCTGCTCGCGCTCGTTCCCCAGCGCGTCCCGGCTCCACACCAGCCGGTCCAGGCTGTCGTAGCCATACGTGGTCTCGTTGCCCAGCGCGTCGGTGTCGCTGACCTTCCGGTCCCGCTCGTCGTACGTCGCCAGCGTCGTGAACACCTCCTGCCCCGTCACCGCGCCGCTGCCGTCGCGGACCAGGTCGATCCGGTCGACCCGCACCACGTTGCCGTGCAGATCGTACGTGGTCTCGACCCGGTTGCCGGTCGGATCGGTCACCTCGACCACCCGGCCCGCCGCGTCGTAGACCGAGCTCGCCGCGTTGCCGAGCGCGTCGACGACGCGCACCACCCGCCCGGCGGCGTCGTAGAACGTCTGCGTCTCGACCGGCGTGCCCACCACCGCGTCCGCGTAGGCCCCCGCGACCTCGGCGGCGGTCACCGCGGGCGGCGGCGCCTCGAACTTCGAGGCGATCCCGCGCACCGCCCGCCCCAGCTCGTCGTAGACCGTCTCGAGCCGGGCCAGCAGCACGAACGTCTCAGCGCCGATCGCGTCGATGACCCGCTCGAACTGCCGCACCACCGTCGGCCGACTCGCCGCGTCGTACGAGGTCCGCGTCACGTTCCCCAGCGCGTCGGTCACCGCGACGACCCGACCGAGGGCGTCGTAGGCCGACCGCGTGATCCGGCCCTCCGGCGAGCGGTGCTCGAGCAGGCGCCCATCGCCGTCGCGCACGAACTCCTCGATCGACTCCCCGACCCCCGCGCCGCGGATGACGCGGGCCACCTGGTCGCGTGAGTCGTACTTCCACAGCGTGGCTGTGTTGTTGGCCGCGATGGTGACGGACCGCAGGCCGGCGGGGTTGTACTTGTGCGCGACGCGATGGTGGCCGCTGGGGTCTTCGCCCCCTTGCCACTCCTGACGGACCCGGTGCTCTTCGTCGTAGGCGAAGCGCCGCACGACGTGGCCGTAGGACTCACCCAGGCGCCCGGTCCAGTCGGTCGAGACATGGACCGGCTTGCCCGCGGCCTCGTAGCGGGTGCGCGTGACCGTCGCCAGGGGCGTCGCCTGGCGGGCCTCCACCACGTGGTCGAGATGGTCGAACACCTGGGTCACCACGAACCGTCCGTCGGCTGAGGCCACGCCGCGCGGCAGCGTCGTCGCGATTACACGGCCCAGGTCGTCCACCTGGTGGCGGGTCTCGACAGCCGGGCCACCTGGGTCGACGACGGTCCGCTCGATGAACCCAGCCTGGGCGCCGGCCGCCTCGTCGACGTAGTCCGTGGTCGCCTCGACGCCGACGCGTCGCGCGACCCAGGTCACGCCCGCGGGCGTCGCGGGCCAGGACCTCGGTGACCACCGGGCCGCCATCGGTGCCGTCGGGCAGGGTCGGCCGGGGGCGCTCGATGCGCACGAGCTCGCGGGTCGATGTCTCCGCGTAGACGAACCGCGTCAACAGGCGACTGTACTCGCCGTTCTCCGTGGCTCGCGGATCGCTCGCGGTGGTCGTGCGCGGGTCGCTCACCGTCAACGGCTGGCCGTAGACCGGCTCGTAGGCCGACTTGATGACGACGTCGCCAGGTGCCACCGCGTAGACGTCGCCCCAGCGCTCCCGCCAGTCCAGTGTGGTGGCCACGTGGTGAGTCCCGCGCTCGACCGTCGCAAGCACGCGGCCGAAGCCTCGCCGCTCCTCGGCGGTCAACGCGGCGTGGTCCCACAGCGCTTCGGCCTCGGCGCTGCCGGGGGTGATGGAGTGGACCTCGAAGAAGTGGTCGCGCCCGGTCAGCATGTGCTTGACCACGCCCTCGGGCGTACGGCTGGCGGTCATCGCGCCGTCGCGATTGTAGCGGAACTGCCACTGCACCTGCCGCGTCGGCCGGCCCGGCCCGCGATCGGGCTCTTGCTTCCAGAGCAGCGCGCCCCACTCGTTGTAGACGTACAGCGTCTGCTGGCCGTTGCGCTCCTTCACCCAGCACCGCACGGTCGGGCGGTCCTCGGGCGCCAGGCTCAGGTCCTGGTCCTGGACCGGCTCGTAGCGGAACCAGTAGTCCCCGTTGCCCACCCGCTGCATGACGACGCGGTTGTAGTCGGGCTGATTGGCGGAGGTCCCGTACTCCGTGTGCAGGTAGTGGCGGCCCTCGGCGTCGAAGATGTCCGTCAGCAGGTGCGCCAGCGGCCCGGTGCGCTCCTCCGAGGAGTAGCGGTAGGTCGTGGTGCAACCGCGCGGATGGTCCTCGGTCCCCGGGGTCGTGACCCCGATCAGATCGCCGTGGGCGTCGTAGCGGTAGCGCCAGGCGCGCCCGGCGTGGTCGAACAGCCGGATGATGCGGTCCTGCTCGTCATAGACGAACTGGACCCAGCGATCGTCGTGGTTGACGTGACACCGGTCGAGCACGGCGAGGCCCGAAGGCCGGGTCGTGTAGACGAACCGCAGGTAGTTGCCCCAGCGGTCTTCGACCCGGGCGAGGCGGAACGCACCCGTCCACCCGGCTCGGGCTCGAAGACATGCCGGAGACCGTCTGGGGACCGACGGGCCCAGCCGACCGGGGCGTCGGGGACGCCGATCGGCTCGAGGGTCGCGTCGAGGCCGTCGGGCGGCACGTAGTACGCGAAGTCTGGGGTGGGCCAGCAGAATGCCGACGATACGTCTCATTTCGCCCGCCACCCATCGACAGCACGGCGACCGTCTCGTGGACGTCGAGGCGCATGTTGTACCCGTGGTCCCAGCGAAATCCGAGCGGCCCACGAGCGATGGTCTGATGCCGGTAGGTGCGGTGGAACGCGAAGTCGAGCCCCGCGCCGGAGACCACGAGGTCGGACTCCTCGTGCACGAACTCGCCGCGGTGGTGCTCCACCGGGTCTCCCACCACGTTGGCCGGAGCCGGTGTCGAGGTCGAGTGAGCCTGCTGCCGGCCGAGCTTGGCGATCTCGATCGCAGCGGCAGTGACTACTTGCGGCTTCCCGATCCCGGATAGCTTCGGCGCATACAGTTCGAGCAGCGTCTGCGCTGCCTTGTACGCGTCGACATCGTCCTTGACCGCAAACAGGCTCGGCGCCAGCTGAACCGCCTGAGCGGCGAGCTGTCGGGCGAGCGCCTGCGCGGTCTCCACGTCCTGGGCTGACTCGATCTTCGAGCCAAGTTCTTCCGGTGACAGCGGCACAGCGACCTCCAGAGATTCTACGACAGCGCAGGTCTGCGCGTCAGAAGCGGCGGCGGCCGAGGCTGACGCCTTCGTCAGCCTCGCCGCGCGCACGGATGATGGTGTCTCAGGTCTTGCTCGGCAGGGCCTTGGACGCGATGGCAGCGACGACGCGCGCACGGATGTCGGCGGCGAGGCCGAGACCTTGGCCGGGTCGAGCTCGGCAAAGAGCTGCGCAACGTCGCCGATAGCGATGTTCGTCAGGGCAGCCTTCTCGGCCGCGGTGATGTAGTTGAGCGTGACCAGCTTGTCGAGCGACAGCTTGGAGGCCCGCATCTCGAGCGCGACGATCTGCTGGAAGGTCTCGGTGCTCGCGAACGGCCGCGCCCTGTACTTGCCTGCGGCGAGGTTCCCGAGGACCGACTTGCGCAGGTCGGCCACGCCGAGGTTGAGCGTGTCGGCCGCTGCGATACGGCCGGCGCGCCCGGACTTCATCTGCGGGACCAGCGAGTCCACCCAGCCGAGGACGTCGCCGTCGTCGACGATGAGCGGCCGCGGCGGCGGCGTCACCACGGACGGGGCGACCGGCACGATGCGGTCATCCTGGAACGCGCCACAGCCCCGGACCACCCGCCGCGGCGTCACGTAGCGGACGCCGCCAGAAGCGAGCTGCGTCTTGTGCGACGTGTCCAGGCCGGCCCGGACGCAGAAGCCCGGGACCGTCTTGGGCACGAGCACGATCAGGAACACGTCCTGGACACCCTCGAGCCCGCGCTCGCCCGAGACCAGGTTGTTGTCCATCTGGTCCGAGCTGCTCACGTTGTGCGGCCGGGGGAAGCTGATGAAGACCGCGCGGTTCGTGCCGAGGTGGTAGCCGTTGAAGAGCTGGTACAGCTGCGACAACTGGGTCGACCTGCCGGCGGTCTCGCGACGCTCGGTGGAGGCATCCGTCGTCGTGATGTCGACGTCCTCCTGGGAGTAGCGACCGGTGACCGAGATATCGGAGCCTCCGACAAGTGGGATCGACACCCTTGTGCTGATGCTCGCCTCGAGCGACTCGGTGGTCGTGCCGCCCTTTCGGGTGTTGGTGTTCCCGCTCGAGCCGCTCAGCATTTCGTTGGTGCTGGTCACCGCCTCGTACAGCTCGCGCTTCTTCGGCTCGAAGTCGATGATGCTGGGATAGTCGTTGTCCGAGACACCAGCCTCGGGGTTCGGGAACACCGAGATCTGCAACAACGCGGCGCCGCACGGCCAGTAATTGCGACTGACGGCCCCGGCCCCGTCCACGTTGTCCCAGCCTTCTTGCTGGACCTCGTCTTCGTCCGGGGGGTGCCACCGCCACCACCACCGCCGCCGCCACCTTCGTCGCCATCCCCTGGGTTGTCTGGATCCGACATCTCCGGATCGCGAATCCGCAGGTACTCGCCGAGGCTCTCACGGGGCGACCACCCGGTGATGCTCGCCGAGACCTTCAGGTAGACCACCCGATGGTCGGGGTAGTCCTCGGCGGTCTCCGCGAGCGGGATCGCGTAGGCGTAGGCCGCGATCGAGCTCCGCCACTTGGGCGGCAGCTCGCTGTCGTAGCCGCGGTCCAGCATGTCGGCCGACCACGCGACCCGCTGCCAGGTGATGTCGTACGGAAGAGAGAGTGCATCGATTGCCATCGCCATACTCCAGTGGGCGAACAGTCATTGCCCGCGCCGCGCATGCCCCGTGCGCGACCGGGAATTCAGATCAGGTGACGGCGCGCGAGGACGCGTCGTAGAGAAACAAGAAGCGGATGAGTACAGTCGTCGTCATCACGGCACCGCGGCCGCGATGCCGGCACCGCCAGCGGCGCCACCTCGCAGCACCGCGTCGCCCGGCCCCGGCGCGCCGACGGCGCGCCCGGTGATCAGCAGATCGTGGATCGACGGCCGGATCAGCCGGCGGGCGTGGTACCGCGTGCGCGGCTCGTCGCGGCCGAGGCCGACCGGGCGCTGGGTCCGGACGATGCCGTGGATGCGCCCGCCGCGCGGGCTGGCGCCGGTGCCGTTGCCCTCGATGGTGGTGAACAGCCCGGTCGCGACGTCGTGGGACTCGACCAGGCAGATGTGCTTGCCGTAGCCGGTGCGCTCGCCGCCGACGAGCAGGATGTCGCCGGCGCGCGGCTCCGAGCCGTCGTGGAGGATCGCGTCGGCGGGGCCGGCGTCCTCGTCGAGCTCGACCAGCAGGCGGCGCGCGTCCGGCGGCGGGCGCGGCGGGGTCTCGTCGCCGGTGGCGCGGTAGCGCGCGTAGCGATCGAGGCGGTAGGTCGACGCGAAGTAGCGCCGGCGCAGCGCCACCGGCACGCCCGCGGCGCGCCAGCACCAGGCCGCTAACGAGCCGCACCACGCGTAGTCTCCGTTCTTGCGGTACGGGTTCTCCACGACCAGCCCAGGCCGTCGTCGGGCGGATCAGCGCGTCGACCACCGCGCGCGACGCGGCGTAGCGCTCGCTGGCATCGGGCGGATCGACGACGGTCCGCAGCCACAGCGCCTTGGCCGTGGCGAGCGCGACCTGGCCGGCCACCGCGAGGCGCGTCGCCGCCGACGGCGGTCGCGAGCGCCGAGGACAACGCGGTCGCGCGCTGCGCCAGCCACGCGGCGTAGCTGGCGGGCCCGAACAGGCCGTCGACCTCGACGCCGAGCTGCCGCTGCACCGCCTCGATGCGCTGCACCAGCGCGGCGTCGAAGGTGTTGGCGCCGAGCTCGTCGGGCGTCCAGCCCAGCTTGCCCGCGTAGCCACGGTTCCACACGATCGCACGCGCGCGCGACATCAGACCCTCCCTCCGTCGTAGTGGACAAATCGCAAAAACGGCGTCGCCGCCGCGTCGATGGACAGCACGTAGGCGTCGGGCCAGTCGCCGCTGGGGCTGGTCACCCAGCCGCCGGTGTTGAGGTAGCGCGCGGTGGCGCTCGCGGCCTGGCCCTGCACGTGGGTGTGGCCGAACACCAGCGTGGTCGCGCCCGGCACCAGCCTGGGCTCCGACCTTGCGACCATCTTGACCAGCTCGTCGGCGTGAGCGACCAGGCTGGCGTCGAGCGCGCGCCCGCGGTCGACCGAGGCGCCGCGCCCGCCGCTGCGGTCCTCGTGCTCGGCGTAGGCCAGCACCGCCTTGGTCAGCCACTGCGGCATGACCGCGTCGATGCGGCTCGCCAGCCAGTCGGCCGCGCCGGTCGTCAGCCACCACGCCTCGTCAGCGAAGCGCCGCAGCGCCGCGCGGACCGGCGCCGCCAGCTTGAGGCGATACAGGCGCTCGACCGCGCGCTCGACCGCCGGGGACGTGCCGGTGGCGCGCAGCTCCTCGTAGACGCGCTCGACCAGCCCGTTGGCGCCGACGCCGATGCCCGCCTGGCCCAGGTGGTACCAGATCAGGTTGAGCCAGCCGGCGTTCAGGCCCTCGAGCTGCGCGAGGTGCGTGACCTGACCGTCGAACAGGTCGCGGTAGAAGCTCGAGACCAGCGTGTAGGTCTCGGAGCAGAAGTGCCCGTGGTGGAACAGGTAGCTGTGCGCGTCGCCGCGCGGCGGGCGCCAGGCCAAGGTCGGATAGACGACGTGGTCGATGCCGATCGTGCGCAGGAACGTGTCGCTGTACTGGCCGATCTGGTGCGTCGGGAAGTAGTTCGACGTGAAGTGCGGGAAGCGCTTGGTCACCGCGCTGGCGTCCTGGACCAGCGTCCAGGCGTAGTGGTCGTGGTTGCCCGGCACGAAGTAGACCGTGTCGGTGCAGTGCTCGCGCAAGAGCGACACCAGGCGGGCCGCGCGCGGGACGTCTGATCGTAGGTGGCCAGCGCCAGCTCCAGGATGTCGCCGAGCAAGATGACCGCGTCGTGGCGCCCGACCTGCGCGCGCAGGAACCGCTCGAACGGTCCGCCCGGCGCCATCGGATCCCGCCCGGCCTGGACATCGAGCACGCTGGCGCCCCGGCCCACGAAGCCGAACGCCCCCAGGTGCAGGTCCGACAGGACCGCGACCGACCCGACGTCTCCTGGCATCCACACCGCTGGCGCCGGAGTCCCGGCCGCCATCCTCACCGCTGTGTTCGTCTCCACGCGCGCCTCCTTCGCGAAGCCAGTCGCGGGCACCGTGCCCGCCTGGTTCGCGCCCCTGCTATCGACCGCCTGCGTCCGTGGTTGCGTCCCTTTTGTCCCCGATTGCGAGGATGTGATCTCCGACACACTGGTTCGACCACCAGACAGGTTGGGGTCCGCATTCCATCCCATCAAGACCATCCATCGCCGCTCCTCGCTACGATTCCATGAACAATCCGTCTCCGCCTCCTATTTCGAATAACTGGACCGACCCGTTGTTGTCAAGTCGGATTGGGCCCGGGACCGATCTCGGGATGGGGTGTCGGCGCTGAAGCCTGGGTCCCCGCCTGGCCCTCCCCGCCGGCGCCAGCCGCGCCGTGCGTGCTTCAACCGCGGTCGCCGCCTGACGATCGGCTAAGGCGCCTGCCCCTGACGATCGGTGACGTGCCGCCTGACGATCGGGTGAGGTGCGCCCCTGACGATCGGGTGAGGTGCGCCCCTGACGATCGGGTGAGGTGCGCCCCTGACGATGGGGTGAGGTGCCTGCCCTGACGATCGGGTGAGGTGCCCCCCCTGACGATCGGGTGAGGTGCATCGGGTCCAGCTGGCCGCAAGCGGCGGCGGCCTCTTGGCGGTCCTCGTCGCCGAGTGGAGCACCGCGCGCAGGGACGCGGACGGCGTGACGCTGACAGTGCTCCCCGCCGACGGCGCCGGCCTCGCGCACGCCGCGATCGCCTACGCGTACACCAGCGTGGCGATCACGGCGGACGGTGATGGGTGCCTCGAGGCCGGCCTGACGCCCACCTGCACGACGACGATGCCGAGGCCGGCGAGGATCGACCTGGAGGTCCTCGATCTCGCGCTTCGCCTGCGCTGGCGGTGCCGCCGCCGCCGTCCTCGAACGCCCCCTGGTCCGGTCCGCTCGCGATCGACGCGGTTGACACTGCCGGCGCGCCCGACAAGATCATGGCGTGCGCCTGGAACGCAGCCCCAGCGACCGACTCCAGGAGGCCCTCGACCTCTTCGACTTCGGCGTCTCGATGATGGCCGCCCGGCTGCGGCGCGAGAGCACCCCGAGGAGTCGCCCGAGCAGCTCGCCCGGCGCCTCGACGCGTGGCTCATCCGCCACGCGCCCGAGCCTGCCAGCGCGAGCGATGCGCCGACGGGTCAGGCGACGAGCCCGCTCCGTCGATGAGCGCGCTGGCCATCAGCGCCCGCGCTGTCCCTCGCCGCCAGGCCCAGCGAAATCGAGGTGGCGCTGGTTGCGGGATCGCGGTCTCGACCCGTACCGAGCCGCGGTTCACGCGCGACCTCGACTTCGCCGTCGCCGTCGCTGACGATGCCGCCGCCGAAGCCTACGTCTGGCGGCTGCGTCAGGCTGGCTATCAGGTCGGCGCGGCGATCGAGCAAGTCGCCCAGGGCCGACTCTCGACTGCGCGCCTACGGTTCGAGGGGCGCGGGCCGATGGTCGACCTGCTGTTCGCCGCCTCCGGCATCGAGGCCGAGATCGTCGCGGCCGCCGAGCCGGTCGAGGTCAGCGAAGGCGTCGTCGCGCCGGTCGCCCGGGTCGGTCACCTGATCGCCATGAAGCTCATCTCGCTCGACGACGCCCACCGACCCCGCGACCGGGACGACCTCACCAAGCTGGCCGCCGTCGCCTCACCCGACGAATGGGACCGCGCCGCCGCAGCCGTCGACCTCATCGAGGCGCGCAGCTTCGCGCGCGGCCGTGACCTCCGCGCCGCGCTGGCCACCTGGCACGGCAGCGCCGGCGTCGCTGGGTAAGCCCGCCAGCCGCCGCTGGCGGCTACCTCGGCGACGCGGCACGCGCAACTGCGACGCGGCCTGGCCGCTCGCTCTGCGATCCGATGCGTTGCGACACGGTTCTTGCGGGCCTCGCCCTTTGGGCCCCGTCCGGGTTCGTCCGGATCTCGGACATCTGGCCGAGCGTCGGACGCGGCCGGACGGTGGCGCGCTGGCGCGGCGCGGGGTTGGCGCTGGCAAGCGGCTTGCTCTGGTCGGGCGCGATGTCGCTGCCGCGTCCGGTCCAGCCTGGCCGGTTCCTGCTGATCAACCGCCGCTGCGTCCAGCGGCAGTTCCTGCTGCGCCCCGACCCCGAGACCAACCAGACCTATCTCTACTGCCTCGCCGTCGCGGTCCAGCGCTTCGGCATCGACATGATCTTGCCGTCGGCCATGTCAAACCACCACCACGACGTCGCCTACGACCGCCGCGGCTGCGAGGTCGAGTTCCGCGCGTACTTCCACATGTTGCTGGCGCGCGCGATGAACGCGCTGCGCGGCCGCTGGGAGAACTTCTGGTCGGCCGAGGCGCCCTGCACCGTCGAGCTCGTCGACCCCGCCGACGTCATGGACAAGCTGGTGTACGCCGCGACCAACCCCGTCAAGGACGGCCTCGTCGAGCGCGTCCACCACTGGCCCGGCGTCAACGGCCTCGGCGCCTTGCTCAACCAGCGCACGATCACCGTCCACCGGCCACGCCACTTCTTCCGCCCCGACGGCGACCTCCCCGAGGTCGTCACCCTCACCCTCACGATCCCGCCCGAGCTCGGCGACCCCGACCAGGTCCGCCGCGAGCTCCGCGAGCGCGTCGCCGCCGTCGAGGCCGACGCCGCCGCCCAGCGCCGCCGCACCGGCGCGCGCGTCCTCGGCCGCCGCGCCATCCTCCGCCAGTCCTGGCGCGACGCCCCCTCCACCCCAGCGCCCCGCCGCCGCCTGCGCCCGCTGATCGCCGCGCGCAACACCGCGCACCGCATCGCCGCCCTCGTGCGCCTCCGCGCCTTCCGCGAGGCCTACCGCGACGCCCGCCTCCGCTGGCGCGCCGGCCGCCCCGCCGTCTTCCCCGCCGGCACCTACTGGCTCGCCCGCTTCGCGTCGGTCACCGTCGCCGCCGCCTGACTCCGGCCCCCAGCCGTCCCCCAGCGCGTCCGCCCCGCACGCGCCGTCGCGGCGTGGCCACCGCCGCGAATCTCGGCCTCGTCGGGCGCCGTCGGCCGCGCCGCGCGCGTCCGCACGCGTGCGCACGCGCGGCCCCGCGCCGCACGCCCTCCAGAACTACCCCCGGTCGGCTGCCGGCGGGCTGCCGGCTCGGTCGGCTGCCGGCTCTCCGCCGAACCGAAAAAAAACCCGGGGGGCGCGCTCGCCGGCTCGGAGTAGGGCGGGTCCCCGCGCACGTAGTTGAGCACGCTGACCTCTGCGCCGAGTCCGATGGACAACGAGTCGCCGTTGTCCGCGCGCTCGACGGTGACCAGCGTCGGCGCGCTCGCGCGGAACCGCTCGTGAAGGTGGTCGAGCAAGCGCTCGATCTCCTCGGGGGCGTCCAGCTGAGCGTGATCGTTGTCCCGGGAGATCGTGTGCACGGGTCGGTCCTGTGAGTACGGTGCGCGTGGCCGAGCTCGCCGTGGCAGCGACAGCGGTTCAAGCGATCGATGCGGCCGGCAAGCCCTCGGCCTGGACCCATTCTACGTCGACTCGGTCGGGGCGGAAGGCGAGCGCCAGGCCAGGCGTCGTCATGACCTCGACCGCACCTCGACCGCACCTCGACCGCACCTCGACCGCACCTCGACCGCACCTCGACCGCACCTCGACCGCGCGACCTGGTCCGCGCGACCTGGACGCGGCCCCCCGCCAGCCACGGCCGACCGCGTCCCGCGCCGCCCTGGTGGCCCCGCGTTCGCCACCCACCGCCGTGATACGCTCCCGATCGATGGAGCCAGGTCCCGAGGACGACGACGACGCGCCGAGCTTCGAGGGCTCGGGGCTGACCACGATGTTCGAGGGCGCGTGGGCGACGGTCCAGCGCCTGCGCAAGGGCAAGCTCGTGGTCGTGGCGGGGGCCGACCAGGGCAAGGAGCTCGAGATCGCCAAGCCGCGGGTGACCGGCGGCCGCAGCATCATCAGCGACCTGCTCCTGGCCGACAAGGCGGTGTCGGGGACCCACTTCGAGATCGCCGCGCGCGACGACGGCTACCGGCTGCGCGATCTCAACTCGCGCAACGGCGTCTACGTGGGCGACCTGCGCATCCGCGAGGTCTACCTGCGCCCGGGCACGGTGTTCCGGCTGGGCCACACCTCGATCCAGTTCCAGCCGATGCAGGACGTCGTCGAGATCGAGCTGTCCAAGCGCGATCGCTTCGACGCGATCATCGGCGGCTCGGCGGCGATGCGGCAGATCTTCGCGCAGCTCGAGAAGGTCGCGCCGAGCGACCTGACCGTGCTGATCACCGGCGAGACCGGCACCGGCAAGGAGATGGTCGCGCGCGCGGTCCACAACACCTCGGGCCGCAAGAACAAGCCGTTCGTCGTGCTCGACTGCGGCTCGATCCCGCGCGAGCTGATCGAGTCGACCCTGTTCGGCCACGAGAAGGGCAGCTTCACCGGCGCGGTCGGCCAGCACCTCGGCTGCTTCGAGCAGGCCCAGGGCGGCACGATCTTCCTCGACGAGATCGGCGAGCTCGACATCACGCTGCAGCCCAAGCTCTTGCGCGTGCTCGAGCAGCGCGAGATCAAGCGCGTCGGCGGCGACCGCACGGTCAAGGTCGACGTGCGCGTGCTGGCGGCGACCAACCGCGACCTGCGCGAGGAGGTCAACCGCGGCCACTTCCGCGAGGACCTGTACTTCCGCCTGAGCGTGGTCCACGTCGAGCTGCCGCCGATGCGCGAGCGCAAGGAGGACATCGCCGGCCTGGCCAACCACTTCCTGCGCGACATCGCCGGCCGCCGCGGCATGCAGATGACGTTCGGCCCCGACGCGATCGCCTCGATGATGACCCACTCGTGGCCCGGCAACGTGCGCGAGATGCGCAACGTCGTCGAGCGCGCCGCGGCGCTGTCCGACGGGCCGACGATCACCCGCGCCGACCTGGTGTTCGGCCGCGAGCTCGGGCCGAGCGTGTCGGTCAGCCACGACCTGGCCAAGGCCGGCGTCGCCGGGGCCCAGCGCGCGGTCGCGGCCGAGGCCGGCGTGACCCTGCCGCCCGGCAGCGGCCCGGCGATCTTCGACGCGGCGCTGCTCAAGCCCGGCCTGGGCTTCAAGGGCGCCAAGCAGACCGTCGTCGACGCGTTCGAGGCGGCGTACCTCGAGGCGCTCTTGACGCGCAACGAGGGCAACATCACCCGCTCGGCCAACGAGGCCGGCCTGACGCGCTACCACCTGCGCGAGCTGCTCAAGCGCCACGGCCTCAAGGGCGGCGAGCAGGAGTGAGCGCGCGGGGCGTCACGCCTCGCGGCGGCGGATCTGGACCAGGCGCTGCGGCGGCGGCGTCGGCGCGGTCGGCGCGTCGAGCGGCTCGACGACGAGCTCGAAGCGGCCGTTGTCGAACGGCGCGCCGGGCGCGTCCGCGACCGGCACCAGGCGCTCGCGCAGCCCCTGGCCGGCGAGCTGCTGCGCGCGGTAGGCGCAGTACGGGTTGTTGCCGGGGCGGCCCAGGAGCGCGTGCGCGGTGAACGTGCAGCCGCTCATGCACACGTCGCCGAACGCGCAGGTGGCGCAGAAGCCCCAGCGATCGGCGTCCGTGCGCGCGCGCGCGAACGCCAGCGCCGGCGTCTGCCACAGCTCGACCAGCGGCGTCGCGCGGACGTTGCCGCCGACGTAGCTGTCGGTCTGCAGCGACGGGCACCCCTTGATCGCGCCGTCGGACTCGATGCCCATCGCGTAGCGGCCGGCGACGCAGCCCTGGAAGTGGTGCAGCTCATCGGGGCGGGTCGAGCGCAGGAGGCCCTCCTCGGGACCGAAGTAGCCCAGGTTGTTGGCCGAGAAGATCGTGACGCCGTCGCCCCAGGCCCGCTCCTTGAGCGCCGCGAGCCGCGCGAACAGCTCGACCAGCTCGTACGGCTGCAGGATCAGGTCGGGGCGATCGGCGCCGCGCCCGAGCGGCACGGTCAGCTGCAGCTGCCAGCCGCGGACGCCGGCGTCGCGCAGGATCGGGTACAGCGCCTCGAGCTCGCCGAGGTTGACGCGGTTGATGTTGGTGTTGGCCGCGACGTCGAGGCCGGCCGCGCGCAGCGCCGCGAGGGCCGCGAGCGCGCGCGCGAAGCTGCCGCGGTTGGCGCGCACCAGATCGTGCGACGGCGCCAACCCGTCGACGCTGACCGACACGAGCGCGAGGCCGGCGGCCTTCATCTCGGCGGCCAGCGCCGGCGTCACGCCGGCGCCGCCGGTGGTCATCGACGCGCGGACGCCGGCGGCCGTGAGCGCGCGCGCGACGTCGAGGTACGCGGGGTGGAGGTAGGCCTCGCCGCCGATCAGCACGACCTCGCGCGTGCCCATCGCCGCGAGCTGGCGCACGACGTCGAGGGCCTCGGCGCGATCGAGCTCGCGCGGCCGCGCGGTGCCGGCGCGAGAGCCGCAGTGGGTGCACGGCTGATCGCACGCGAGCGTCAGCTCCCACACCACGTAGCGCGGGTGGTGCGCGTCGGTGAGGACGTCGAGGCGCCGCGCGGCCGGCACGCCTAGCGCACGGCGGCGTCGGGGGCGCCACCATCGGGGCCGCCGCCGTCGGGGACGCCGCCGTCGAGCGCCGCCGGCGCGTCGACCGGCGGATCGGGCGCGAAGTCGCCGTAGGCGCAGGCGGGCACGCACGCCGCGGCGATCAGCGTGGCGCCCAGCGCGATCGCGCCGACGAGCACACGGCGTCCGGACCGGGCGCTGGCGCGACAGTGCGGGCACTCGGCGGAGGTGGTCGGCACGAAGCCGCGGCAGCGTTCGCAGACGTGGAGGCTCATGGGACGCTGGCGACCAGCGTAGACGATTTCAACACCGCGCGGCACCGACCGCAAGCGCGATCGGGCGTCGAGCTAGCCGAGCACCGGCCGGCGCCGCGCCGCCGCGAGCGCGGTGACCTCGCGCTGCACCAGCTCGGTCAGGTGGGCCAGCGCCGCGGCGACCTGCGCGGGGTCGTCGGGATCGTCGTAGCCCAGCTCCCACAGCCGCACCGGCGCCAGCACGCGCATCGAGATCTTCGACGGCAGCGGCAGCGCGAGGTACAGCGGCCCCAGCGACAGGCCGAACGGGGCGCTGAGCACGAGCGGGAAGACCTTGAGCCCGGTCAGTTTGTCGAGGCGCAGCGCCCGGGCCAGGCGCTCGCCGCGCGACAGCACGAACAGCGTCTCGTGGGTGCCGACGTGGGCGAACGGCACCAGCGGGACGCGGGCGGTGAGCGCCATGCGGATGAAGCCGGCGTGGCCGTGGAAGTCGACCTGGTGGCGCTCGCGGAACGGCTTGTGCGAGTCGCGGTCGCCGCCGGGGAAGACCACGAACTGGCCGCCGCGCGCGAGGATCCGCAGCGCGACGTCGCGATCGGCGAGGACCGCGCCGACCCGCGGCAGCCACGGCCCGACGCCGGGCAGGCCGTAGAACGCGCGGTGGGCGAGGAAGTACAGCGGGTGGGCGAAGCCGAAGCGGCGCATGAGCGCGACCGCCAGCATCGCGCCCTCCATCGTGTACGTGCTGCCGCAGTGGTTGCCGAACAGGATCGCCGGCCCCGCCGGCACGCGCTCGATGCCCACGAGGTCGCACCGGAAGTAGCGGTCGTACAGAAACTCGAGCGCCGGGAACAGCCGGCGGAGCTGCTCGGGATCACGCTGATCGAGGTCGGTCGGATCGACGGTCACCGCGGCACGGCTCCATCGTACGGCCGAACCTGGGCGCGGTGGGCGCCGATCCGCGTGCGCGGTTGTCGCAGCCGCGGCGGCTACTCGACGACGACCGTGACGGTGGCGGTGCGGCCGAAGACCTCGGGCGGGTCCAGCTGAACCGGGCTACTCGACGACGACCGTGTCGGTGGCGGTGCGGCCGAAGACCTCGGGCTGGTACATCTGCTCGGCGCGGGTCGGCGGGACCACGAACGTGCCGGGCGTCGTGGCCCGGGCGACGTACGTGTACGCGTGGACGCCGGCGGGCAGGCGCGCGGTGAAGGCCTCGGCCCGATCGTCGCGCAGGTCCTGGTGCTCGAACCAGGTCGGCCGCCACCAGCGACCGTCGTCGTCGTCAGGATCGGGCGGCGTCGGGCCGGTGGCCGCGAGCGCGGGGTTCTGCGGCTCGAGGCCGGCCGGCAGCGGATCGACCAGCGCGACGTGATCGCGCGGCCCGTCGGCCACCAGCGCCAGGCGCACGCGCACCCGCGCGCCGGCCTTGATCGCCCAGGTGCCGTCCGGTTTCCGGACCACGTCGCCGGGGTCGTCGACCGGCTCGTAGCGGCGGGTCACCGCGAAGCCGCGATCGACGGCGGCGAGCTGCAGGCTGGCCGGCGCGTAGGCCAGGGCGACGCGGTAGTAGAGGCGCCCGGGCCCGTCCTTGGCGATGATCAGGTCGGCCGAGCCGGCGCTGGCGCGCGCGGCGACCGCGGCGATCGGGATGGCGAGCGCGAACCGCTCGGTCGTGCGGCCCTGGAACGCGTGGTCGCCGGCGTAGCCGTCGCCGAGCCAGATCCGGGCGACGAAGGCCGGCGTGACCCGCTCGAACGCGCGGACGTACTGATCGAGCGCGCCGAGCACGACCGCGTTCTCCTGCGTCGACGCCCAGCGCCCGGCGGTGGTGTGGCCGAGCAGCCCGGCCGCGAGCTTCGGGATCAGCGGGCTGGTGCGATCCTCGGCCAGCAGCGCGTCGAGCACGACCGCGTCGGCGCGCCGGTCGCTGGCCAGCGCCAGGTACGCGCCGTCGGCGTAGGTGGTCGTGAAGTGGGCCTCGGCCGCGGTCTCGGTGACGCGATTGTCGAGCGTGCGCCGCAGCGCCGCGCGCTCGGTGGCGGCGTCGGGCCGCTGGGCCAGCACGGCCAGCAGCCAGCCCGCGGCCTCGATCGGCAGCGCGTCGACGCCGCCGGCGTCGGCGATCACGCCGCGCGCGCGCACGACGTCGCGGTCGCCCGCGAGCGCGCGGGTCGCCAGCGCGTAGCTGGTGATCGCGCGCCGGACGTCGGGCCCGTAGCTGGCCGGGAAGCGCCGCTCGATCGTGCGCAGGTACGCGAGCGCCTGGTCGAGGGGCGCGGCCGCGACCGTGAAGCCCGCGCGGCGGGCCCGCACCAGCGCGTTGGTGACGTGGACGGCGAGGAACGGCCACGAGGCGTCGCCGCGGCGCCAGAACCCGAAGCCGCCGTCGGCGTTCTGCAGCGCGTACAGCCGGGCGAGATCGGTGGCGACCCGCGCCTCGAGCTGGGCCGCGGTCGGCCGCCCCGGCCCGGCGAACGTCGTCAGCACGTCGCGCAGCTCGGCGATCGCGCCGACGCGCGCGCTGATCTGCTCGGCGCACTCGAACCGGTACGCGACCAGGTACGCCAGCGCGTCGGTCAGCGCCTCGCGCTGGGTCGAGCTGGTCTCGATCTCGAGGCCGCCGTGCGCGGGGGCGACCGCGCCGGGCAGCGCCACCGGCAGCCGGACCGCGCCGTCGTCGAGCTGGCCGTACGTCGCGAACGCCTCGGTCGTCGCCGGCGTCCACACCGGCAGCGCGACCTCGGCCGCGTCGCTGCCAGCGCGCGCGGTCGCGGCGATCTGGAAGCGCGCGGTGCCGGGCCGGGCCACGGCGACCGGGAACCGGAGCTCGACCCGATCGTGGGCCGGGACCGTGACCCGCTGGCCGCGGCCGGCGGTGAGCGTGGCGTTGGTGGCGCGGACCGCGACGTCGACCTCGAGCGCGGCCGCGGTCTGGTTCTGGACCACGACCGGCAGCGCGAACCGATCGCCGACGTTGAGGAAGCGCGGCGCCGACGGCCGCACCATCAGCGGCAGGCGCGCGGTGATCGCGCTCTCACCCTTGCCGAACTGTCGGTCGCCGGCGACCGCGAGCGCCACCAGCCGGTAGCGCGTGAGGTTGTCGGGCAGGGTCAGCGGCACGACCGCGCGGCCGGCGGCGTCGGTGATGACGCTGGGCGCGAACACCGCGAGCGGGTCGAGGCGGGCGCGGACCGTGATCGGCTTCGGCGGCACGCCGGCGGCGGTTCCGAGGACCGCGCCAAAGGTCCGCCCGGACGGGACGTTGCGGGTGTAGTCGTCGTCGACGTCGCCGACGACGGTGACCTCGTCGGGCAGGCTGTCGAGGCCGCGGTCATCGCCGGCGACGAACGGGTCGCCCGCGCCCATCAGCCGGACGAACTCGCGCAGGCGATGATCGGTGACGTCGGCGTCGCGGCGCCGGTAGAAGGTGTCGAGCGGATCCTCGAAGCGGGCGTCGGTCAGCGCGAGCGTGGCCTCGTCGACGGCGAGGACCGCGACCTCGGCGCCGCGCACCGGCCGCCCGGCGGCGTCGGCGACCGTCACCTCGAGGGCGGTGCCGGCGCCGGGCGCCGCGACGGCGACCCGCGGGTGGATCGTCACCGCCAGGGCCCGACGCGTCGGCGGGACCGGCAGGTCGATGGTGCCGACCGCGTAGGCGGGCCTCGGGGGCAACGCGGCGCCGGGCTGGCCGGCGGGGGCGGTGCGCGCCGCGGCGCCGATCAGGTCGACCTGCACGTGCACGCTGGGCGCGGCGCTCTCGGCGATCGGTACGCGCAACGTGCGCGACGGGCCGGTCAGGGTGAACCGCGACGACGAGACGATGCCCGCGCGTCGGACCGACAGGACGCCCTCGGCCGGGTAGAACGGCGCGCGGATCAGCAGCTCGGCGGTGTCCCCGGGCTGGTACGCCGTGGCGTCGGGGATCAGCAGCACCTGCTCCTCGTCGAGGTCGGCGGGCGTTGCCGCGCCGCCCGCGACCCACACGATCAGCTCGGTGCGGTTGGTGCGGCCGCGCTCGTCGGTGACCGTGCCGGTGATCCGATACGGTCCGCTGGCGGGGGTCGCGAACGCGCAGGTGCTGGCGGCCGCGGTCGAGGTCAGCGTGCAGGTCTGCGGGTCGGCCTCGATCGTGACGACGTCGCCGTGGTCGCGCGTCGAGTCGAGCCGCGTCGCGTGGAGCGTGATCGGCTGACCGACCCGCGCTGCGCCGTCGAGGTCGACGTCGATCGCCTCGATCTCGATCGGCTGGCCTTGCGCGACGTACGGGCGCGCGGCGCGCAGGCCGAGGTACGCGCTCGCGGGGTGCACGAGCAGCGAGGTGCTGGCGGACCAGGCCTGCCGGTTGACGTCGGTCACCGTCGCGGTGGCGGAGATCGACATCGGGGTCACCGGCTCGACGCCGAGGAGGTCGAGGTGCAACGTGTGGGCGCCGTCGGCGTCGGTCGTGCCGGCGTGGGTCCAGTCCTGCGGCTCCAGGGACGCGTGCCGGGCCCAGGCGCGCTGGCCCCGGACCCACCACGGGGTGTCGCGCCCGAAGCTGAAGTCGTCGCGGTTGGGCGGCACGAACACGGTCTCCTCGGCCCACACGTCCCAGCGGACCGCCGCGCCGGGCAACCCGCCGCCGGCGAAGTAGCGCGCGTCGACCGTCACGTCGGCGCTGCCGCCGACCACGGCGATGGCGTCGGCGGCGTGGGCGCTGACCTCGAACTCGGGCCGACGGAACTCTTCGATCTGGAACTCGTGGGTCTCGGTGCCGTGGAGACCGCCGCGGGCGGCGAGCTCGACCTTCGCGCGCCCGAGGCGCGCCGTCGCCGGGATCGCGAACGCGAGATCGAACCCGCCGAGCGCGCTGACCTTCGCCGTGCCGCGGGCCAGCTCATGATCATCGTCGTCGAGCGCGCGGTAGGTCACCGACGACACCTGGCCGGCGACGCCGGCGAGGTCGCCGCCGGTGCGGCCCTGGGCCACGCGCAGCCAGCCCTTGACGTGGACGTCCTCGCCCGGTCGATAGACCCGGCGATCGTCGGTGACGTGCCAGCGCAGCTGGTCGTGCTGGGGCCGCTTGATCCACGCGGCGGACCAGTCGTACGCGAACCGGCCGGCGGGCACGAACGCGACGTCGTCGCCGCGCCGCGCTACCAGCAGCGCCGGGCCCCGCGCTGCGCGCTGCGCGAGCTTCAACACCGCGGTGCCGTCGGCGCCGCTGTGACCGGTGACACCGGTCGGCTCGATCGTCAGCGCCGCGTGGGCGACCGGCGCGCCATCGCTGAGCCGGCTGACCCAGGCGCGCAGCTCGTCGGCGTCGACCGCGGCGTCGACGGCGAGCCCGGTGGCCTGGATCCAGACCTCGAGGCGCGGCGGCAGGCCCGGCGACGTCCACGGCGCGGGCTCGACCACGGCGATCACGTGGCCCCGTCCGTCGCGCAGCGCCGGGGCGAGATCGAGCGCGGTCCTGGTCACCGCCGCGCCCGCGCCCGACACCGCGACCGCTCGGTCGAAGACCTTGGTGCCAGGCACCGGCGGCGCCGGCCGTCGATCCCATCGCGCCTCGATGTGCCGCGCGTAGGCACCGAAGTCCTTCGGCGTCACGGCGTAGAGCTGGACCTTGACGGCGGTGTAGCTGCGCGTGAACACGTCGAGGGTCGGGCGCGTGGCCGCGGGATCGACCACGAACATCGCCTCGGGCCCCCAGAAGTACGGCGTCGCGCCGCCGGTGGTCCACGTCAGCGCTGCGTCCTGCCCGAGCGTCTGGCCGAACGCGTCGACGAGCGCGCCCGCGAGGACCGCCGTGTAGCGCGTGTCGGCCGCGCCGGCGATCGTGATCGTGCGGCCGTCGATCTCGACCTGCGCGCCGGCCGGCGTGACCGCCACCTGATCGGCGTCGACGCGATCGCCGTCGAGCGGGTTGCTCAGCTCGATCTCGAACGATGCGCCCGGCGGACACGGATCGGCGCGGCACCCGGCCCGCGCGATCGCCAGCGGTGGATAGGTGCGGAACCCGAAGCGCTGGGCGTCGGGCGACCGGTCCGGGCCCTCGCGCGACGGCGTGCCCGGCCCGACGGAGATCTCGACGCGGGCGTCGGGTGGCAGCGGCGCGGTGGTCACGAACGCCAGCCAGCGATCGCCCGGCCCCGCGGCGACGGCGTCACCGATCAGGCGCTGCAGCGCGGCGTGCCGACCGATCTCGGCGGCGGTCGCCAGGCGGGTCGGGTGGGTCGCGCCGGCGGCGGTCACGGTGATCGTTTCGAGCACCGCCGCTGGATCGATCTGCTGATCGAACGCGACGAACATCGGCGCGTCGCGGGGCTGCGGGCCGTCGCCCGGCCAGGTGGTGACGATCCGCGGCGTCGGCGTGGTGAACGTGAAGCGCGTGCTCGTGGTCAGCGTCGCGCCGCTCGCCGCGGTCGCGCCCTTGGCGATCGTGACGGTGTACGTGGTCGCCTGCGGGAAGCGCGTGCCCGGATCGAAGGTCAGCGTCTGCGCCCCGAGCCATCGCCACTGCCCCGGCGGCGTGGGCGTCAGCGTCGCGGGGACGGCGGTCGCGGCGTCGTCCTGCGCGGTCACGGCGACCATGGGCTGCGAGAACGTGACCTGCAGCTGCGGCGCGGTCGGCACGTCACCAGCGGGCGCGTAGCGCACCACGGTCAGCGGCGCGCGGCGACCGACGCGCGGCGGTGCGGGCTGCGCGGGCGGCGGGAACACGCCTGCGATGGTCGTGCTCGAGCGCGGTGGCGGCGCACCAGCACGCAGCGCGAAGGGAACCGCGTCGGTCGGCGTGGCCCGGATGGGCGCGACGCGATCGAGGACCGCCTGGGCGGCGGCGTCGTCGAGCGCGGTCGCGGGTGCGAGCTGAGACCGCACGGGCGCGGGCCGCGCGGCGGCACCGTCGGAGAGGCGCAGGGTCAGGCCGGTCGGCTCGACGGCAGGCGCGAGCGGCGCGCCGGCTGCGGCATTGACGACCGTGCGCGGGGCGCGCGCAGGGCGGGTCGGCCCACACGAGGTCGACGAAAAAACCACCAGCGTCACCGCCGCGAGGACCCGGAACATGAGGCTGTGCTGCATGGATGGCACTCCAACGGGGCCACCGCCTGGAGCGGTCTGACCTGACGTGCGCGAGTCGATGTTCGCTGCTGACCGGCCCGCGCGCCAGTCGTCTCGTCGGGCGTCGCACGCGGCCGGAGGGGACGGTCTTGGACCACGTTTCGGGCGGCCGATCGTCGCCGTGCGGTCGCCCGGGGGCCGGGTGTCAGCCGATCGGGTGTCAGCCGATCGGCTGTCAGCCGATCGGAGCGTCAGCCGATCGGGTGTCAGCCGATCGGAGCCTCGCCCGGCGGGTGTCGCCGGTCGGGTGTCAGCCGATCGGAGCGCCCCGCCGGGGGGGTCAGCCCGGTCGCGGTGTCAGCCGATCGGAGCTCGCCCCGGCGGGTGTCAGCCGGTCGGGTGTCAGCCGATCGGAGCTCGCCCGGGTCGGGTGTCAGCCGATCGGGTGGCAGCCGATCGGGTGGCAGCCGATCGGAGCCGCCGGTCGGGTGTCAGCCGATCGGGGCTCGCCCGGGTCGGGTGTCAGCCGATCGGGTGTCAGCCGATCGGAGCTCGCCCAGGTCGGGTGTCAGCCGATCGGGTGTCAGCCGATCGGTGTCAGCCGAACGGAACCTCGCCCGGTGTCGCCGGTCGGGTGTCAGCCGATCGGAGCCTCGCCCGGCGGGTGTCGCCGGTCGGGTGTCAGCCGATCGGAGCCTCGCCCGCCGGGTGTCGCCCGGCCGGTGTCAGGTACGATCGTGACCGTTGGTTGGCAGGGACAGCGTGAAACCGCACATGGACGGGCGCGGGCGGCACGGGGGCGCAGCTGCTCCAGTGGGGACGTCCAGTGGGGACAGGCTCCTGGGTCCCAACCCAATGTGATCATTTCAGATTTCAGGCCTACCGCGTCAAACGAGGGGACATGATCGTGGGCCTCAACCATTCAAGATCAATAGGGAATTCTGTCGTACTGCAACGAATCAGCGGCAGCGCCAGTCCCGGCGCCGGGCGATTGGGGAACAGCCGATCGGGACGGCCAGGCGGCACGGAGGCGCAGCTGCCCCCAGTGGGGACAGGCTCCTGGGTCCCAACCCAATGTGATCATTTTAGATTTCAGGCGTACCGCGTCAGAATAGGGGACATGATCTTGGGCCTCAACCCTCCAAGACCAATGGGGAATTCTGGCGTACTGCAACGAATCATCGTCCAGTCCTGAGCGACCAGTCCCGAGCGACCTGGGGCCGGGCGATCGGGCCGCCATCACGGGGTCCCTGACCGGTCCCAGCGGCCGAGGGTCCGCGGATCGGGAGGCGGATCTTCGGAAGCCAGCATGCTCCGCGAACCTGACGGAGATTCAGGCGCGGTACGGCGTAAATCACTATTGATTTCGATGTGTAGAGACCAAGGAGCCTGTCCCCGAGGTTGGTCCCAGCGGCCGAGGGTCCGCGGATCGGGAGGCGGATCTTCGGAAGCCAGCATGCTCCGCGAAGCTGACGGAGATTCAGACGCGGTACCTCGTAAATCACTATTGATTTCGAGGTGTTGAGACCTAGGATCCTGTCCCTTTTTCGGCCGCGGTAGGCCGAAATTCTATAGTGATGTCGATGGGTTGAGACCCAGGAGCCTGTCCCCGAAAATGGCTGACGGCGCCGGGTGGCGCCGTCAGGGTGGCTGGAGGCTAGCGACTAGCGGTGGTTGGGACGGGTCGGCGAGGAGGGCTCGCGGACGACGGGCGGAGCCGAGGGCTCACGGGGCGGCGGGGCCGAGCGGGTCGGCGGGGCCTGCGGCGTCCGCGCGGGCGGCGTGGGGGTCGCGCGGGTCGGCGGGGCCTGCGGCGTCCGGGCGGGCGGCGTGGTCCGGGCCGGGGGCGGCGCCGACGGCGTGATGGTCCGGGGCCGCGGCGCGATCGGCTGGGGGGCCGGGCGCGACGGGCGGTCGGGCTGCTGCACCACCGGCGGGGCCGACGGCTCACGCGGGGGCGGCGCCGAGACCGGCGGCTGGGGCCGGGGCTGCGCCTGGATCGGCCGCGTCGGCGGGGGCGGCGTCGGACGGACCGGCCGCACCGGGGCCGGCTGATAGACCGGCGGGCGCGCCGGCGGCGGCTGCACCACCGGCGGGGCCGACGGCTCGCGCGGCGGCGGCACGTAGATCGGCGGCTGCGGCTGCGGCGGACGGACGATCGGCGGCTGCGCGACTGGGCCCTGCGGCTGGACGATCGGCGGCCGAGGCTGCGTGATCGGCGGCTGCACGACGGGCGGCCGGGGCTGGTTGCCCTGGACGATCGGCGGCCGGGGCTGGTTGCCCTGGACGATCGGCGGCCGGGTCGCGATCGGCGGCCGACCCTGACCGCGGTGGTCCTGGACCTGGGCGCGGGGCGGCAGCCGGTCCGGGGTCGACCAGTAGCCCGGGTAATAGACGTACTGACTGTTGGAGTAGTCGTAGTACGGCTGGACGTAGTAGTAGCCCGGCTGCTCCTGGACCCAGCGGCCCGACATCCAGACCCACTCGAAGCTGTTCCAGTGCCAGTACCCGTCGATCCAGACGTAGCCGTAGCCCGGCGACTGGGTCATCGACTCGTACAGAGCCGGGGGCGGCATGCTGCTGGCGTAGGCGACGGAGGGCTCCCCTACGTAGACGCCGCCTGACGCGTACATGCTGCCCGAGCTCGAGTAACCGTAACCTGCGTTCACGGGGCGTGCGTCGCGAACGACACACGCCTGGGCGGCGAACGCGAGGCCGGCGATTCCAAACAACTGTGCAAGGCGGCGCATCTTCATAAGTTCCTCCGGGACGGGTCTTCGACGGCGTGGAGCTGCGAAGGATTCAAAGTCTAGTTGACGCTGCTCCCGACAACAAGTACTCAGAAAGGCCCATGAAAACGGTCTTCTCTGGGATCCAGCCGTCGGGTGATCTGCACATCGGCAACTACATCGGGGCGATTCGTAACTGGATCACTTTGCAAGACCAGTACCGATCCTTCTTCAGCATCGTCGACTACCACGCCATCACCCAGGACTACGCGCCCAAGGAGATGAGCAGGCGGGTGTTCGACATGGCCACGGACATCCTGGCCCTCGGCGTCGACCCGGACAAGGCCGTCCTGTTCGTGCAGTCGATGGTGCCGGAGCACACCGAGCTGTGCTGGGTGTTCGACGCGGTGACGGGACACGGCGACCTCGAGCGGATGACGCAGTTCAAGGATAAGTCGCAGAGCCAGCCCGACAACATCAACGCCGGCCTATTCCAGTACCCGGTGCTCCAGGCCGCCGACATCCTCCTCTACAAGGCCGAGCTGGTGCCCGTGGGCCAGGACCAGGTCCAGCACATCGAGCTGGCCCGGCGGATCGCGCGGTCGTTCAACCATCGCTGGGGCAAGGTGTTCCCCGAGTGCGAGCCGAAGCTGACGACGACGCCGAAAGTGCTCGGGCTCGACGGCCAGCAGAAGATGTCGAAGTCGCTCGGCAACCACATCCCGCTGTCGTCGATCGAGGAGAAGCCGCTGCGCAAGCTGCTGAGCCGCGCCGTCACCGACGTCAAGCGGGTCGAGCGCACGGACCCGGGCGACCCCGACGTCTGCAACGTGTTCGCGTGGCACGGCATCTTCTCGACCGACGAGGATCGCGCGTGGGTGCGCGAGGGCTGCACCACCGCCGGCATCGGCTGCGTCGACTGCAAGGGCCGCCTGGCCGAGCGCATCCTCGCGCACTTCGGGCCGTACCGGGAGCGCCGGGCCGAGCTGGTCGCGCACCCCGAGCGCGTCCGGGACGCGCTCTACGCCGGCGCCGAGAAAGCGCGCGCGGTCGCACGGAAGACCATGGACGAGGTCCATCACAAGCTAGGCTTGTGGCGATGACGGAGCCGACGTGGCGATGACGGAGCGGACGTGGCGAGACGCCCGCCGCGGTCGCGGCGGGGGGGGGGGGGGGGGGGGGGGGGGGCCGATGGAGCGACGTGGCGCTCGCGCTGACCTCCCGCCGCGGCGCGATCGCGGCCGCCGCGCGCGCGGTGATGGCGATGGCGCGCGCGGCGACGATGGAGCCGACGTGGCGCTCGCGCTGACCTCCCGTCGCGGCGCGATCGCGGCCGCGGCGAGCGCGGTGATGGCGATGGCGCTCGCGGCGACGATGCTCGGGCGCGGGTGCGGCGTCACGCGGCCCGGCCCCGAGGCGGCGGTGCGCGGCATGATCCAGGCGGCGCGCGCCGGCGATCGCAAGGCGGTCTGGCGGCTGCTGTCGCCCCAGACCCAGCGCGCCCTCGAGGACCGCGCCCGCAAGGCCACCGATCTGGTCGGCGCCAGCACCCGCTACACGGCGCTCGATCTGATCAGCGTCGGCACCTCCGACGACGTGCCGCCGCCGACCGACGTGCGCGAGGTGTCGCGCTCCGGCGACCGCGCCGTGGTCGAGGTCGGCGGGCCGACCGGCCGCGCGCAGATCGAGGTCGTGCGCGTCGACGGACGCTGGCGGATCGATCTGCCCGCCTACCGCGCGCCCTGAGCGGCGGGCGTCAGAACTCGCCCGGCGCCGCGAGCAGCGCCGGCGCGCACTCGAACGGCACCGCGAGCGACACGCCGTCGCGGGTGCCGTCGCCGTCGAGCTCGACGTCGGCGCGCAGGAGCTGCTGGCCGAACGCCGCGACCTCGCTCGCGGTGACCTCGCCGTCGTGGTCCTCGTCGAAGAACTGGTGCGCGGCGGCCGTGAACGAGTGCTCCGGGTGCGCCGCCATGTGCGCGACGGTCTGCCGGCCGACCTGATCGAGCGCCGTGGCCAGGCCGGCGCGATCGAGGACGCCGCCGATCCGCCCGCGGCACGGACCGCGCAGGTCGAGCTCGAGCCGGGCCTCGACCAGCGGGAACAGCACCGGCGGCTGATCGGGGAACAGCGGCACGCGGATGACGGCCTCGCCGTACTGCGCCGTCAGGACGCCGGCCAGGATCTCGCCGGTCAGCTCGCCGTCGACCGCGCCGGGGCCGAGCCGATCGGTGCCGTCGTAGCTCGGCGGCGCGCCGCTCATGCTCCACAGCTGCCAGGCGACCGAGCGATCGTTGGCCAGCGAGTCGGCGCGCACGACGTGCCCGAGGATCGTGTCGCCGCGGCTGAGCTGCTGGAGGTTGGCGTCGTCGATCGCGAGGCCGAGCGACCCGAGCGCGCCGAGCAGCATGCCCGCCTGGTTCTCGGGCATGTCGTCGTCGTCGAAGTCGAAGCCGACCGCGCGCCAGTCGGCGCCGGAGGCGGGGAACACCCAGCCGTGCTGGATGAATGCGTAGTAGGCGCCGGTGGTGACGTCCGGGGGACCGTCAGCGACCGGCGCGTCGGTGCACGCGAGGAGCGAGGCGGCGGCGAAGGAGGCGACGAGCGGGGTGAGGCGTGCGCGAACCATGCTGGTCGGTCCAGCAAACCACGTGCCGACGTGTTTTCGACCGGTTGAGGCCCGCGGGGGGCCAGAATCGGCGCTGGACCTGACAGCGGCGTCAGAGATCGAGCGCAAGCGCCGGCGCCAGGTCGCCGCCGGCGAGATCGACGTAGGCCTGACGGCGCGGCCGTCAGGGGTGCGCGTCGGCGCCCCAGGGCGGCGCGTCGGCGTCGAGGCCGCCGGGGGCCGCGTCATCGGGCAGCCACGGTTGGGCGTCGGGCAGCCACGGCTGGGCGTCGGGCAGCTACGGTTGGGCGTCGGGCAGCCACGGCTGGGCGTCGGGCAGCCACGGCTGGGCGTCGGGCAGCCACGGCTGGGCGTCGGGCAGCCACGGCTGGGCGTCGGGCAGCCACGGCTGGGCGTCGGGCAGCCACGGCTGGGCGTCGGGCAGCCACGGTTGGGCGTCGGGCAGCCACGGCTGGGCGTCGGGCAGCCACGGTTGGGCGTCGGGCAGCCACGGTTGGGCGTCGGGCGAGTACGGCGGCGCGTCGGGCAGGCCGCAGCCGCCATCGGGCTCCCACGGCTGGGCGTCGGGCGCGAAGGGTGGCGCGTCGTCCTGGACCCACGGCGGCGCGTCGGGCGAGTACGGCTGCGCGTCGGGCACGCCCGGATCGCCGGAGTTCTCGTCGAGGTAGAGCGTGCACGCCGACGAGGCGAGCACGCACACGAGCAGAGCGAGGCGCTTCATGCAGTGCAGGTGATGCGAGCGCGCCGGATCGATCAGCGAAATCGGCGGCGCGATCCGCCGCGGTCACCCGAGCGCCGGCGCGTCGACCGGCTCGATGGGGCCGTCGTCGACCGCGCCGTCGTCGATCGCCGGCGCGTCGGGCACCCCGCCGTCGTCGATCACGGGCGCGTCGGGCCCCGCCCCGTCGATCGGCCGCCCCAGCTCGACGTCGAGCTCGCACGCGCCCGCGAGCAGCGCCAGCGCGACGGCGAGCACGCGGCCGATCACGGCGCCTCGAGCAGCCGGCGCACGTCGGCGGCGCGCGGGCTGTCCGCGTGTCGGTCGAGGAACGCGCGGGCCGCGGACCGCTGCGCGTCGCGGCGCCCGAGCCGGCCGAGCACCGCGAGCACGCGCAGCTCGGCGCTCGTCGCCATCGCGCCGCTCGGCCAGCGCGCGAGGTAGGCGCGCCACGCGGCCAGGCCGTCCGCGGGATCGGCGGCCTCGCGCGCGGCGGCGGCGCGGTACGCCGCCACCTGGGCGGCCAGCGGATCCGGCGCCGGTGATGCGTCGCGATCGTCGCCTGGCGCCGGTGATGCGTCGCGATCGTCGAGGGGCGCCGGGCGCGAGGTCGGGGTCGGCCGTGGGCGCGCCGCCGGCGCAAGACCGTCGTCGGTCGCCGAGCGCGCAGCCGGCGAGATCGGGGTCGGCCGCGGGCGCGCCGACGGCGCAAGACCGTCGTCGGTCGCCGGGCGCGCAGCCGGCGAGATCGGGGTCGGCCGCGGGCGCGCCGACGGCGCGAGACCGTCGTCGGTCGCCGGGCGCGCAGCTGGCGACGTGGACGCGTGCGCCGGGGGCGTCAGCGCGACGATGGTCTCGGCGTCGGCGACGCCCGCGTCGACGGCCTCGACCGGAGGGGCGACCGCCGGCTCGATCGCCGCGTCGATCGCGTCCCCCAGCTGATCGATCCCCGCCGCCGACGTCGCGCCGGTCAGATCGATCACCTCGCACAGCGGATCGGCCTGGACGACGCGGGCGAAGCCGGCGAACACGCGCACCTGGGTCGCGTCGCCGCGCACCGACACCTGGGCGCTGCCCTCGACCTCGGCCGTGCATCGCGGGCCCGCGATCATCACGGCGCCGAGGGTCTCGACCGTGCCGGCGCTGATGTGCAGCGTGCGGCCGACCAGCCGGGCCTCGGCCGGCCCGACCACCGACGCGTGGCCGCGCCCGACCGCGAGCTCGACCCGCGCGCCGTCGGCCACGATCACCGCGCGCGGCGGCGCGCCTGGGCGCTCGCGCACGATCGTCGCGACGCTCGCGAGCGCGACGCCCGCGACCAGCACGCCGGCCAGCACCAGCACCCGACGACGACGACGCGGGCGCGGCGGCGCGCCGGCGAGCGCGGCCTCGACCCGCTGGCGCACCCGCGCGCGCGCGCCCAGCGGCACGTCGATGTCGCGCAGCGGGCCCCACGGCGGCGTCACGGCGCGCCCCCGTGCCGGCGCTGCCACAGCTCGGTGAACTGCGCGCGGGCGAGCGTGCGCCGCGACCGGACGGTGTTGACCGGGATGCCGAGGATGGCCGCGACCTCGCTCGGCGCCAGCTCCTCGAGCTCGGCCAGCACCAGCACCGCGCGCAGCTTGGGGCTCATGCGCGTGAGCACGTCGGCGACCTGATCCTGGGCCTGGTGCGTGGCGAAGTGCTCGGCGGGCGTCGCGACCCGCGCCAGCAGCGCCGCGCCCTCGACCACCCACCGCTTCATGCGTCGCAGCCGCCAGAAGCGGTGGTGCTCCGACACGACGCGCACGGTGATCGCGCGCAGCCACGCCAGCGGGTGCACGACCTCGGGCGTGTGGGCCAGGAGCGCGTGCACGCGCAGGAACGTCCGCTGGGTCACGTCTTCGGCCTCGGCCGCGCTGACCCCGGCCCGGCGCACCAGCCGGTAGACGTCGTCGAAGTGGCGCTCGTACAGCGCCGCCCACGCGGCGGCGCGGTCGCCCGACACCGGATCGGCGCCCGGGCGGGTCGTGGGCTGGGTCGAGGCGAGGGCCACCAGGGGAGGTAGTGGCGCGAGGGCGTTGGATCGATCAGTAGAACGTTCAGGATCCGGGCGGCCCGACGACGCCCGGGCCGGGAGCTCGGTCACCTCGCACCGAGCGCGATGTCGAGGCCCAGCCCGGCGGCCAGCGTGGCCCAGGGCGAGCGCCCGACCTCGGCGCCGGCGACGGTGTAGCGGTCGGCGATCGGATAGAGCGTGCCGTCGAGCTCGAGCCGCACCGACACGCCGAGGCCGAGCTGCAGCCCGAGCGCCGCGGCGGCGACCGCGGTCGGGTGCAGGCGCGTGGCCGCGACGCCCATGGTGTCGACCCGGCTGACCACCAGGCCGCCGCCGGCGCCGCCCTCGACCCAGGCGCGGCCGCGGGTGCGCGCGCCGACGGTGGCCTGCAGCGCCCAGGGCTGCCGGGTCGCGGCGGCATCGAGCGGCGCCGCCAGCGCGCCGACGTCGCCCCAGTCGAACGCGACCCGGACCCGGGCGTCGTGCCAGCGCGAGCGCCAGGCGCCGTCGACCCGGGTCGCCCCGGTGCGCGCGACGTCGCTGGCGAACACCAGCGCGCGGCCGGCGCCGACGAACCAGCGCGGCGAGGATCGTGGGCTGGTCGGGGGGATACGAAGCGCGGGGGGCTCGACCGGCGCGGCGGGCTCGGTCACGGCGGGCGCGCGCGGTGGCGGCGCGGCCAGCTCGATCAGCCACGCGTCGGCCAGCGCCGCGATCGCGCCGGCCAGCGCCGCGCAGTCGCGCCCCGCGACCCGCTGCTCCTCGAGCTGATCGCCGCGGGTCATCGTCACGGCCGCGCCGTCGGGGCCGTCGAGCACCGCGATCGTGACGTCGGCGTCGGCGCCGTCGACGACCGCGACCGTGTCGGGCAGCGCGGCGATCACCCTGGCCGCGTCGGGACAGGCGCCGTCGACGGTCACCCGCACCGTGGGCCCCGCCGCCGCGGTCGCGGTCACCAGCACCAGGCCGCACGGGACGATCGCGCGCACGCGTCGACGCTAGCACGGGCGCGCCGACGGCCGATCACCGCCCGCGCGCACCCGTGCGGCCCATCACCGTGCATTGTCGGGCGGAGCGCGCTAGCGTGCGCCACCGTGACCGTCGTCCCGCTCCCCGACGCTACGCCCGGCGCGCTCGAGCACGCGCTGGCGACCGTGTTCGGGTTCGCGACCCTGCGCCCGGGCCAGGCCGAGGTCATCGCCGACGTCCTCGAGGGCCGGCCGGTGATCGCGGTGATGCCGACCGGCGCCGGCAAGTCGCTGTGCTACCAGCTGCCGGCGGTCGTGCTGGGCGCGGCCGGCGGCGTGACGCTGGTGGTGTCGCCGCTGATCGCGCTGATGAAGGATCAGGTCGACGCGCTGGTCGCGCGCGGGGTCGCGGCGGTGGCGCTGACCAGCGCGGCCTCGTCCGAGCAGCAGCGCGACATCCTCGACGGGCTCCGGGTCGGCGCGTTCTCGATCATCTTCGTCGCGCCCGAGCGGTTCAAGAGCCCGCGCTTCGTCGACGCGCTCCGTGACTGCGGCGATCGCCTGGCGCTGCTCGCGATCGACGAGGCCCACTGCATCAGCGAGTGGGGCCACGACTTCCGCCCCGACTACCGCCGGCTGGGTGACGCGGTCCGGTCGCTGCACCCGCCGCGCCTGGCCGCGTTCACCGCCACCGCGACGCCCGAGGTCCGCGCCGACATCGCGGTCCAGCTCGACATGGCGGCGCCGCGCTTCCACGTGCGCGGGTTCGATCGCCCCAACCTCACCTACGAGGTCGAGCGCGTGCGCGGCATCGACGACAAGTCCCAGCGCATCACCCAGCTGGCCCGGACCCGCGACAGCGGCGTCGCGCTGGTCTACGCCGCGACCCGCAAGAACGCCGAGAAGTACGCCGAGACGCTCAAGCGCGCCGGCATGCGCGTGCGCGTCTACCACGCCGGCCTCGACGACCGCACCCGCGACGAGGCCCAGGACACGTTCATGGCCAACAAGCTCGACGCGGTGGTCGCCACCAACGCGTTCGGCATGGGCATCGACAAGGCCGACATCCGCGTGGTCGTCCACGCCGACATCCCGCGCAGCCCCGAGGCCTACTACCAGGAGTGCGGGCGCGGCGGGCGCGACGGCCGCCCGACCCGCTGCGTGCTGCTGTTCGGCGCCGGCGACGTGCGCCTGCAGGAGTTCCTGATCGACGCGTCGTACCCGTCGGCCGACGTGCTGCGCGCGCTGTGGAAGCTGCTGCGCGACGAGCCGAGCCTGGGCACCGGCGACGCCGAGGACCGCCTGGGCAAGCGCCTGCCGGGCGAGCCGCACGCGTCGACCGTAGGCGCGGCGCTGCGGATCCTCGAGCGCCACGGCCTGCTCGCCGCCGACGGCAACGGCTGGAGCGCGGTGCGGCCCGACCCGGGCAGCTACCCGCCGCTCGACGTCGAGGCCCTGGCCCGGCGGGCCGAGGTCGAGCGCAGCAAGCTGCGCGCGATGATCGACTACGCCTGGAGCGCGCGCTGTCGGCGCCAGATGATCCTGGAGTACTTCGGCGACGAGGACTGGGCCGACCCCGCCCGCCGGTGTGGCTCGTGCGACGTGTGCGACGCGGCCGCGCGCGGCGACGCCAACCTCGACGACGGCACCCGGGCCGCGGTCGTCGGCGTGCTCGAGCTGGTCGGCGTGCTGCGCGGCCGGTTCGGGCGCACGCGCGTGGCGTCGCTGGCCGCCGGCGGCGACGACGACGAGCGCTTCGCCGAGCTGCCCGAGCGCGGCTGCCTGCGCGGCTGGTCCCAGCGCGACGTGCTCGACCTCCTGCGCACGCTCGAGGGCGGGGCGCTGATCGAGGCGTCGCGCGGCGAGTACCCGACGGTGGCGCTGACCAAGCGGGGCGAGCAGGTCGTCGCCGGCACGCTCGACGTCGACTCGCTGGGGCTGCGGGTGACCGCGCCGTCCGCGCGCGCGCGCAAGCCGCGCGGCCCACGCAAGCGTCGTCGCGAGCCGTGAGACCGCTGGCGGCGCGGGCGTGGTCGCCGGCGTGGGCGCCGGCGGCGCGAGGTCAGGGCGTGGTCGCCGGCGCGGGCGTGGTCGCCGGCGCCGCCGGCGCGGGCGTGGTCGCCGGCGCGGGCGTGCCCCCGGTCGCCGGCGTGCCCCCGGTCGCGGGCGCGTCGCCGTCGACGCCGTCGCAGTTCTGATCGATCCCGTCGCCGGGCGGATCGTTCGCCAGCGGCCGGATCTGCGGATCGTTGTCGTTGCAGTCGAGGCGGCCCGGCCCCTCGGAGCACGCGTGGTCGCCGTCCTTGTCGGTGCCCGGCTTGCAGCGCGGCGGCCCGCCGTAGCAGGCCATCAGCGTCATCACCACGGCGCCCCCGCCGGCGACCGCCGCCAGGCGCCGCAGCAGCCCCGATCCGCGCGGCCCGGGCCGATCGCAGTGGGGACACGCCGCCCGACCCGCCGGCACCAGTCCGTCACAGTGCACGCACACGTTCAGGCGGCTCATGTCCGCCCATGATAACCCCGCGCGCGCGGCCGGTGTGGCCCCGCCGCGTCCCGACCGATCAGAAGATGTGCTCGAGGTCGGCGATCATGGTGATGTCGGTGTCGGCCAGCCCGCCAGGGTGATGTCGGTGTCGGCCAGCCCGCCAGGGTGGCGCCGCCGCGGCCGCCGCGACCGATCAGAAGATGTGGCCGCCGCGGCCGATCAGAAGATGTGCTCGAGGTCCGCGATCAGCTTGGTGATGTCGGTGTCGACCAGGCTGCCGCTGACGTCGAGCTCGACGCCGTTGCCCGAGATCTGGATCGAGTCGATCAGCGGCGCCGCCGGCGTGCCCTTGGCCTGCTTCTTGATCTCGCCGAGCCCCGCGCTCCCCATCCCGACGGCCTTCTGGACGTCGGCGGCCGAGCCCATCAGGACGTGGGCCGCGCCCTTCCACTTGCCGCCGGCCAGCTCGACGCCGCCGTAGCCGCCGAGGATGGTCATGCCGTCCTCCTTCTCCTTGATCGCCACCGCCGCCCACAGCGCCGCGTCGGTGTTGACCTTGGCGACCAGCTTACCCAGGTCGCCCTTGGCCGGGCGCTTGCCGAGCGCGGCCGCGAGCTTGCCCTTGTTGGTGGGATCCTCGGTGAACGCGACGACGTCCTTGGCCAGCCACGCGAAGTACAGCTTCTCGCGCTCCCCCGGCACCGAGTAGATCGTGACCTTGCCGGCCTTCTTGGCGGTCAGCTTGACCGCCTTGCCGGTCTCCTTGAGGGCGATCGACTCGAGGCACGTGCGCACGCGCGGCTCGTCGAGCCCGTCGAGCCCGAACACCACCAGCGGGTTATCGCCGTCCTTCATGACCAGCGTGAAGTCGGCGATCGCCGTCGGCACGTCGATGTTGCAGCCGTCCTTGATCAGATCGAACGCGCGCTTGGCGTCGGCCTCCTCGGACAGGAGCATCTGGATCGCCGAGGTGAACGCCTTGGTCGAGCGGGCCGCGGCGAGCGAACCGCCGGCGATCACGTTGGCCTTGGGATTGATCGAGCCCTTGACCGCGGCCCAGCTCTTGGACTCGGCGGAGGCGGTAGTGGCGACGGACAGGACCAGTCCAGCGACGGCGACGGCGACGGTTTTCGACATGGCGCGCATCATGCCCCGACGGCAGCGGGTGTGCACGCGAATCCTCAGTGCGACATCTGCGCTGTCGCATGCGCCGGGCGCTTGCGCGCGGGGCCGGTTTCCAGGTTCTATCCTGCCCGAGGCTGGTCGTCCGCCTCGGGAGCCCAATGTCCGAACCCGTCCCCGAACACAAGCCGTTCGTCCCAGCCGAGCAGAACATCCGCGAGCTCACGCTCCCCGCCGTCCTGATGGGCGCGGTGCTGGGCATCGTGTTCGCGGCGTCGTCGACCTACCTCGGCCTCAAGATCGGCCTCACGGTCTCGGCGTCGATCCCGGTCGCGGTCTTGTCGATCACCCTGTTCCGCTGGCTCAAGCTGCGCGGCACGATCCTCGAGAACAACATCGCCCAGACCACCGGCTCGGCTGGTGAGTCGCTGGCGGCGGGTGTCGCGTTCACGCTGCCGTCGCTGCTGATCATGGGCTTCGACCTCGAGCTCACGCGCATCCTCCTGGTCGCGCTGCTCGGCGGCCTCATCGGCGTGCTGATGATGATCCCGCTGCGCCACGGCCTGATCGTCGAGGAGCACGGCAAGCTGGCCTACCCCGAGGGCACCGCCTGCGCCGACGTGCTGATCGTCGGCGAGAAGGGCGGCACCGAGGCCAAGACGGTGTTCCTGGGCTTCTTCATCGGCCTCGGCTACGCGTTCTTCAACCTGATCTCGAAGGTCTGGGCCGACGTCGCGTCGTTCAAGACCGAGTTCGGCGGCCAGCTCAAGAAGGCCACCGTCGCGTTCGAGGTGTCGCCGCCGATGCTCGGCGTCGGCTACATCATCGGCCCGAAGGTGGCGGCGACGATGCTGGCCGGCGGCCTGCTGGCGTTCGTGGTGCTGATCCCGCTCATCGCCATGTTCGGCGGCCCCGAGATCGCCGCCATGTCCGCCGGCGACATCCGCGGCAACTACGTGCTCTACATCGGCGCCGGCGCGGTCGCGACCGGCGGGTTCATCTCGCTCGGCCGGTCGCTGCCGACCATCGTCAGCGCGTTCCGGCGCGGCCTGTCGAACCTGTCGGCCGACAAGGGCACGACCCGGGCCCGGGTGCTGCGCACCGAGGAGGACCTGCCGATGAAGCTGGTGCTCGGCGGCGCCGCGGCCCTGACGGTGGCGATCTTCGCGGCGCCGGTGCTCGACATCGACTTCTTGACCGCGCTGCTGGTCGTCGTGTTCGGCTTCTTCTTCGTGACCGTGTCGAGCCGCATCACCGGCGAGATCGGCAGCTCGTCGAACCCGATCTCGGGCATGACGATCGCGACGCTGCTGCTCACCTGCGGCCTGTTCGTGCTGATCGGCCGCACCGGCGTCGGCTACAAGGCGATGGCGCTGTCGACCGCCGCGCTGGTGTGCGTGGCGGCCTCCAACGGCGGCACGATCTCGCAGGACCTCAAGACCGGCTACCTGGTCGGCGCCACGCCGCGGCTGCAGCAGATCGCGATCGCGGTCGGCGTGGTCACCAGCGCGCTCGCGATCGGCATCACGCTGCTGCTGATCCTCGGCGCCGGCGAGAGCATCAAGCCGGTCCGCTACGACGGCGTCAAGCTCACGCCCACCAGCGAGAGCATCAAGGGCCCCGACGGCAACCACTACAAGGTCGCGTTCCAGCACGACACCGGGTCGATCAAGCGCGGCAAGTACATGGTCGACGACGCCGGCACGCCGATGTTCTTCGTCGAGTCGGCGGTCGAGGCCAACTTCCCCTACACGCTCAAGAAGCACACCGGCCAGCTACCGGCCGACGTCGTCGTCGCCGCCGCGGCCGCGGATGGCACGCAGGAGCTCAAGCGCGGCGACAGCGTCGTCGGCAAGGTGCTCGGCGAGGATCTCGGCATCGATCGCGCGTCGTACCGCGCGATCGAGCTGTCGACCGAGGTGGCCGGGCTCAAGGCCGGCCGGTACCTCGTCGACGCCAGCAACACGGTCACGTACTTCTACGACAAGGGCCCGACGAAGATGGACGCGCCCAAGGCGCAGCTGTTCGCGTTGATCATCGACGGCACGCTCGGCGGCGACCTGCCGTGGGGGCTCGTGCTGATCGGCGTGTTCATCGCGATCATCCTCGAGCTGGTCGGGGTGTCGTCGCTGCCGTTCGCGGTCGGCCTGTACCTCAACATCGCGACCTCGGGCGGCATCTTCATCGGCGGCGCGATCCGCTGGATGGTCGACCGCAAGCGCCGCGGCGAGTCGGCCGCCGAGGCCGAGTTCTCGCCCGGGATGCTGATGGCGTCCGGGCTCATCGCTGGCGGCTCCATCGCCGGCGTCATCCAGGCCATCATCTCGTCGCCCGGCGTCGAAGGCGCCGCCAACTGGGGCGCCCTCGACTTCAGCTCATACCTCCCCACCGCGCTGCAGACCAACCACGGCTGGTGGCCCATGATGTTCTTCCTCCTCATGGCCGGCTCCCTCTACTACGTCGCCACCCAGAGCAAGAAGCCCTCGTAAAGGGGACAGGATCCGGGGTCCTATCCCCTCGGGATCCCTCGTCTTTTCGACGTTACCGCGTCAAAGTAGGGACCGGCTCCGGGGTCCTATCCCCTCGGGATCCCTCGCCTTTTCGACGCTACCGCGTCGGAATTGGGGACAGGATCCGGGGTCCTATCCCCTCGTGATCCCTCGCTTTTTTTGACGCTACCGCGTCGGAATTGGGGACAGGATCCGGGGGCCTATCCCCTCGTGATCCCTCGTCTTTTCGACGCTACCGCGTCGGAATTGGGGACAGGATCCGGGGTCCTATCCCCTCGGGATCCCTCGCCTTTTCGACGCTACCGCGTCGGAATTGGGGACAGGATCCGGGGTCCTATCCCCTCGTGATCCCTCGTCTTTTCGACGCTACCGCGTCAAGATAGGGACCGGCTCCGGGGGCCCATCCATTCGGGATCAATCGCCTTCTCGAGAAACAGGGGACAGGCTCTACCCCCTTAACCGTATGTGATCGCTAATATTTTTCTGCCTACCGCGGCTGGATAGCCCTCGTCTTCGACGAAGAAGCGCCGTCAAGCTGCGCGAAGATCCCAGCCGCGGCACGGCCGAAAAGCGTATTTGATCTAGATAGTTAGACCATAGGAGCCTGTCCCTTTTTCGGCCGCGGTAGGGCCAAAAAGCGGTCTGAATTCAATGGGATAGAGGGTAGGAGCCTGTCCCCTTTGCTGGGGTGGGGGCGCCCCAGGCGAGATGGGGGCGGGTGCTCCAGGCGGGGGCGCGAGTCGCCAGTGATCCTGCGGGATGGAGGCTGGATCGGTGGTTGCACAAGGTTGGATGGTGAGAGGTGAGCTTATGAACCGCGTCCAGCTTGCGTGTGGTCTGGTGCTGATGGTGGCGGCGGCGTGTGGGAGCAACTCGGTGGGGTCGGATGGCCCATGCGAGGTCAACCCGCCAGACCCCGCCTGCTCGATCTCCTGCAACGGCGACGACGCGGCGTGCCCGACGGGCTTCTACTGCGGCACCGACGGCACGTGCTCGGCCGACTGCACCCAGGGCGGCGGCGAGTGCGGCAGCGGCTTCACCTGCGACCCGCGCGGCCACTGCGTCCGCGACACCAGCGGCGACGGCGGCGTCGACGACGACGGCAACAACTGCCCGTCGGTCACGGTCACGCCGATGGCGCAGATCCCGACGGTCCAGCTGCTGATCGATCGCAGCGGCTCGATGGACTCCAACTTCGGCGGCGGCCTCAACCGCTGGCAGGCGGTGCGCGCGGCCTTGACCGGCCCGACCGGCGCGGTCACCGCCCTCGAGAACCGCATCTACTTCGGCGCCAGCACCTACTCCAACGATCGCCAGGGCGCGTGCCCCGACGTGGTCTCGACGCCGACCCGCGCGTTCGGCAACCGCGCCGCGATCGACGGCCTGCTCGCGGCCAACCTGCTCACCGACACGCCGACCGGCGAGTCGATGCGCCAGATCGTCGACGGCTTCGCCGCCAACCCGCCGATGATGGGCTCGCCGCCGATCATCCTGCTGGCGACCGACGGCCTGCCCGACACCTGCGCGGACGTCGACGAGAGCCCGGGCGCGCAGACGCTGACGATCACCGAGACCCAGCGCGGGTTCGCGATGGGCATCAAGACGTACATCCTGTCGGTCGGCAACCAGGTCGGCGCGCCGCACCTGCAGCGCGTCGCCAACGCCGGCGCCGGCCTCGACCCCGCCACCGGCACCGCGCCGTACTTCACCGCCACCGACCCGGCCCAGCTGTCGATGGCCCTGCAGCAGATCATCACCGGCACGCTGTCGTGCGACTTCGACCTCACCGGCACGGTCAGCGACATCAGCCAGCCGGGCGGCCAGGTCACCCTCGGCGGCATGCCGCTGACGTTCGGCAGCGACTGGACGTTCGTCGACAACAACACGATCCGCCTGCTCGGCGCCGCGTGCGACACGTTCAAGGACGGCACCGCGACCTTGTCGGCGACGTTCGACTGCGGCGTCATCGTCAACTGACGCGGAGCGCGCGGGGGTCGTCGCACCGCACCGCGGTCGAGGCGCTCCGCCTGCGCGGCGCCGCGCGCGACACGTTCCAGCACGGCACCGCCACGCTGTCTTCGACCGCGGCGTCATCGTCACCTGATCCCGGGCGAGCGCCCGCGGCCCCGACCGTCCAGACGTCGGTCGACAGGCACGCACGCGCCGTGACGACGGGGCCGCGACGACGGGGCCGCGCGGCGGTCGGCGCCGGTCCACCGCGGTCGACCGCGCGGGGTGATCGACAAGTCGCTCGCCGAGGCCTGCCGTCGGCGACGCCGAGCGCGCGCGGTCGCCCGGATCGAGCCTGGCGCGACCCCGCGCCGATCGGCGCCCGATCTCGATGGCGGCGACGGCGCGCCGCGGGTTACATCGACCCATGCGCGTCGTCTTCCTGTCGCCCACCTACCCGCCCGAGATGCGGCAGTTCACGCGCGGCCTGGCCGAGGTCGGCGCCGAGGTCCTGGGCGTCGGCGACGGCAGCCCCGATCCCGAGCTGCGGCGCTACCTCAGCGACTACCTCCGGGTGCCGTCGATCATGGACGAGGACGACGTCATCGCCCGGGTCCACGCGTGGCTGCGCGGCCGCGAGGTCGACCGGGTGCTGGCCAACTGGGAGCCGCTGGTGGTGGTGGCCGCGCGCCTGCGCGAGCGGTTCGGGCTGCCGGGCATGTCGGTCGACACCGTCCGCGGCTTCCGCGACAAGCAGCTGATGAAGGAGCGGGTCGCGGCCGCGGGCCTGCGCGTGCCCAAGGCCCGCCGGGTCCACGCGGCCGCCGATCTGTGGGCCGCGCTCGAGGAGATCGGCTACCCGGCGATCGTCAAGCCGATCAGCGGCGCCGGCAGCGCCGACACCTACAAGCTCGCGTCGGCGGCCGACGCCGAGCGCGTGCTGCCGGGCCTGCGCCACGTGGTCGAGGCCAGCTGCGAGGAGTTCATCGACGGCGTCGAGCACACCTACGACACCGCGTGCGTCGCCGGGCGCCCGGTCTACGAGAGCGTCACGCGCTACCTGCCCAACGCGCTCGAGATGCGCACGCTCGAGTGGGTGTCGCCGGTGATGCTGTCGGTGCGCGACCTGACCCGGCCCGACGTCGTCGACGGCATCGCGCTGGGCCGCCAGGTGCTGACCGCGCTCGGCATGGGCGACGGCATGACCCACATGGAGTGGTTCCGGACCGCCAGCGGCGAGGCGGTCTTCGGCGAGATCGCGTGCCGCCCGGGCGGCGCCTGCGTCGTCGACCAGATGAACTACACCAGCGACATCGACCTGTTCCGCGAGTGGGCGCGGATCGTCACGGTCGGCCGGTTCGAGGCCCCGACCGAGCGCAAGTACAACGTCGGCATCATCTTCAAGCGCGCCCAGGGCCAGGGCCGCATCAGCGGCATCGTCGGGCTGCGCGGGTTCCTGGCCCGCTACGGCGCCCACGTCGTCGAGGACACGCTGCTGCGCCCCGGCACGCCGCGGCGCGACTGGAAGAGCACGCTCCTGTCCGACGGCTACCTGGTGGTCCGCCACCCCGACTGGGACCAGGCCGAGGCCATGGCCATGGCCGCCGCGACCGGGATCCACCTCTACGCCTCGTAGTCGTCCGGCGCGGCGCGCCGCCACGCCGGGTCGACGCTGCCGCGACCGAGCGCCGCCGCCGCCGAGCGCCACCGCGCGCCACCGCGCCGCCGCGCCGCCGCCGCCAACGCCGTCGCGACCGGGATCCACCTCTACGCGTCGTGACCGTCGGCACGGCCGGCCGCCACGCGCGTCGACGCTGCCGCGACCGCCGCGACCGCCGCGACCGCCGCGACCGCCGCGACCGAGCGCCGCCGCCAACACCATCGCGACCTGGATCCACCTCTACGCGTCGTGGCCGTCGGCGCGGCCCGGCGCGACGCCGCGACGTCTCATCGCCGCCATGGCCGCCGCGGCCGAGCGCCGCCGCGACCGAGCGCAGGCGGCAGGGCGATGACCGCCGCGACCGAGATCCGCCGCGACGCCTCGTCGCCGTCGACGCGGCCCGGTATCGTGCGGTCGTGGTCCACGTCGTCTTCATCGCCCCGCGGTTCCTCGAGAACACCAACCGCTACGTCCGCGCGTTCGCCGAGCTCGACGGCGTCACGCTGACGGTCGTCAGCGCCGACCCCGAGGCCGCGATCCCGGCGCCGCTGCGGCCGCGGATCGCCGGCCACTACCGGGTCGCCGACGCCCTCGACGGTGGCCAGCTCACGACCGCGGTCCGCGCGATCGCCCGCGGCGTCGGCCCGGTCGACCGCGTGACCGGCGCGCTCGAACAGCTGCAGCTGCCGCTGGCCGAGGTCCGCGACGCCCTCGACATCGACGGCCTGCGCGCCGCGACCGCGCGCAACTTCCGCGACAAGGATCGCATGAAGGAGGTGCTGCGCCGGGCCGGCGTGCCGGTCGCGACCAGCGCGCTGGCGCGCTCGGCGGCCGAGCTGCGGGCGTTCGTCGACCGGGTCGGCTACCCGGTGATCGTCAAGCCGCCGGCCGGGCTGGGCGCGCGCGCGACCTTCCGCGTCGACGACGCCGCCCAGCTCGCGGCGGTGCCGCCGCCGACCGCGGCCGCGCCGCTGCAGGTCGAGGAGTTCGTGCGCGCGCGCGAGCACACCTGCGAGACGGTCACGATCCGGGGCGCGCCGGTGTGGCGCTCGGGCACGCGCTACTTCCCGTCGCCGCTCGAGGTGCTCGAGACCCCGTGGGTGCAGTACTGCGTGCTCTTGCCGCGCGAGGACGACGATCCGACCTGGACCGACTTCCACCCGACCAACGCCGCGGCGCTGGCGGCCTTGTTCGGCGACGCGGCCGGCACCGCGGCCGGCACCGCGCTGACCCACATGGAGTGGTTCCTGCGCACCGACGGGACCGCGCTGGTCAACGAGGTCGGCGTGCGCCCGCCCGGCGTCCACATCATGCCGCTCATGGGCCTGGCCCACGACACCGACCTGATCGCCGACTGGGCCCGGCTGATCGCGCTCGACGCGTTCACGCCGCGGCCGCGCCGCCGCGCCGCCGGCGCCGCGTTCTTCCGCGGCCAGGGCCCCGGCACCCACGTCGCCGCGGTCGAGGGCGTCGACGAGGCCGTCCGCGCGTGCGGCGACGCGCTGGTCGAGCTGCGCGCGCCCCGGGTCGGACAGGCCCGGGCCGACAGCTACGAGGGCGAGGGCTGGGCCACCGTCCAGCACGCCACCACCGACGGCGCCAAGCACGCGCTGCGCGCGCTGATCGAGCGCGTCGTCGTCCGCTACCGGTGACCGCGGCCCGCGTGCGATAGTGCCGCGCATGTCCTCGGTCGCCGTCGTCACCGGAGCCGCGCGCGGGCTCGGCCGCGAGCTGGCGACCGCGCTGCACCGCCGCGGCCACGCCGTGCTGCTGACCGACGTCGACGGCCCGGCCGTGACCGCGGCCGCGGCGGCGCTGGGCGGGCCGGCCTGGGCCCTCGCGCAAGACGTCCGGGATCCGGACAGTCACCGGGCGGTGGCCACCGCCGCCGCCGCGCGCGGGCCGGTCGCGGTGTGGATCAACAACGCCGGCGTGCTCGACGTCGGCGCGGTCGGCGACGTCGACGAGGCCGCGATCCGCCGGATGATCGACGTCAACCTGCTCGGCGTCATCTGGGGCGCCCGGGCGGCGCTCGACGTGCTCGCGCCCGACGGCCACCTGCTCAACATCGCGTCGCTGTCGTCGCTCGTGCCGGCGCCGGGCCTGGCGGTCTACGCCGCGAGCAAGCACGGCGTGCTCGGCTTCACGACCTCGCTGGCCGGCGAGCTGCGCCAGGCCGGCCGCGCGCTCAAGGTCAGCGCGATCTGCCCCGACGTGATCGCCACCGACATGGTCGCGCGCGTCGCCGATCAGGCCGCCAGCGACGTCCTGTTCTCGTCGGCGACGATGCTCACCAGCGCCGACGTGACGCGCGCGGTGATCGCGACCCTCGACCGCCCGCGCCTGGTCCGGATCGTCCCGGCCGCGCGCGCGGCCTTGGTGCACGCGCTGCACCCGTTCCCCGAGCTGGGGCTGCGCGTGCTCGATCAGGTCGCGCGCCTGGGCGCGTGGCGCAAGGCCCGGCGGGCGTGACCCGCCGCGCCGCCGCAGCGCTGGTGGTGCTGGCGAGCGCGTGCGGCTTCGTCGCCCACCCGCGGCCGTGACCGGCGCCGCGCCGCGCGCTACGCCAGCGCGCGCGCCCGCGGCGCCCCGGCGTGGTCCTCGAGCACGTGCAGCGATCGCTCGGGCAGCTCGCGCCACGCCTCGTCGGTGAGCTGCTCGCTGGCCACGACCACCGCCGGCGTGCGCCGGGCCTCGTCGGCGCCGTGGCGGACCAGCAGGTGCAGCGACCGACCCAGGCGGTGGGCGTAGATGCGATCGCCACACGACACCAGGAAGCTGAGCGAGCCGACGTCGCCGGCGGCGTGGAGGGCGGCGACCGCGGCGACCACGCCGGCCTCGACCTCGCCGGCGCGATCGATGTGCGTCACGATGAACGCGAACAGGCGCTCGCTGTCGGTGTCGCCGACGATCTCGGCCTGCCGCGCCGGCGAGGTCCCGTCGGCCAGGAAGGCCAGCGCCGTCGCGGTGCCGTTGTGCGCGAACACCAGCCGGCCGCGCTGGAACGGGTGGGTGTTGGCCAGCGAGGTCGGCCCGACGGTCTTCTGCCGCACGTGCGCCACCACCACCCGCGCGCACGCGGCGTCGACCAGCGCGTCGAACTGCGGCGAGGTCCGCGCGCAGGCGGTGTCGCGGTGCACGACCCAGCCGTCGGGCGCGCCGATCGCGACGCCCCAGCCGTCGCGGTGCTCGCCGGCCAGGGTCCACAGGCTGCGGGGCGCGTCGCGCAGGAGCTGGCGCGCGTGGACGGGCTGGGTCGCGAGCAGGCCGAACATCCGACACATCGGCCCATTGTAGAAAGGCGCCGGCGCGGCGCGAGTTTCTGGTGGGGTACCGAGCGGCTAGTACCTCGCCACAGTGGAGATGACCGGTTGCGGGCGTCGAGGCGCGCCGAGCGCAGGGCGAACCGACGACGGGCTCCTCGCTGGAACTCGAGGAGGTTCAACGCAGCGATGGATCGGCGTCCTCAACCGGTCAAATTCATTGTGGCGAGGTACTAGCCGCGGTAGAAGCGCTCGAGCGCCTGGTGCAGCGCCGGCGCCTTGGCCCGGAGCGCGTCGGGCCGCTCGAAGTAGGCCTCGGTGGCGACCGCGAAGAACTCGGCCGGGTTGGTGGCGCCGTAGTCGCGCAGCACCCGCCCCAGCGCCCGATCGCGCGCGCGCAGCCGATCGAAGTTGCGCTGCATCGCGGCGGCCCAGGGCCGGTAGTCCTCGCGCGCGCGCAGCTCGGGCGCGCCATCGAAGCTGCCGTCGGTGCGGTCGAGCACGTGCGCGAACTCGTGGGCGGCGGTGTCGAGGCCGTCGCCGGTGTTGCGCAGCCCGACCGTGACCGCGTCCCAGGCCAGCACGACCACGCCCCAGCCGTGGGCCTCGCCCAGGACCGCGCCGTCGGTGTCGGCGTGGCGGTAGGCCGACGGGTAGACCACGATCTCGGTCAGGTGGTCGTAGCGCGCGACGTCGAGGTGCACGACCAGGCGCGCGGCGGCCGCGGCGATCGTGACGATCATCTCGTCGGTCACCTCGAGCCCGCCGGCCCCGACGAAGTGCTTCTCGGCCACGAACACCTGGACGTCGCGCAGGAGCTTGGCGCGCTCCGCCGGCGACAGCCGCGCCACGAACGGCGCGGTGCGCGCGAGGATGTCGGACCACGCCGCCGGCACCGGCGTGCGTCGCAGCCGTCGACGGCGCCAGCGGCGGATCAACCCGGCCATGGCGTCGAGGCTAGCACCTGGACTACCATCGCCCCATGAGGCTCGTCGCCAGCATCGCGTGCGCCCTCGCGGTCGGCTGTGGCGGCGCCGCGGCGCCCCTCGACGGCGGCGGCCCCGGCGACGGCGGCGGCCCCACCGACGGCGGCGGCGCCACCGACGGCGGCCCCGGCGCGCCCGACGCGACGACCATCGACGGTCCGCCACCATCGGTCGATCGCGCGCTGTGCGACGCGATCAACCAGTACCGCGCCGACCACGGCCTGGCGGCGGTGCCGGTGTCGCCGGCGCTGACCCGGGTCGCGCGCTTCCACGTCGAGGACCTGACCGCCCACGGCACCGGCGCGCCCGGCTGCAACCTGCACAGCTGGTCGACCGGCGACCCGCGCTGGACCGGCTGTTGCTACACGCCCGACCACGCCCAGGCCCAGTGCATGTGGATCAAGCCGCGCGAGATCTCGGCGTACATGTCGTCGGGCTACGAGATCGCCGCGGGCGGCGGCGGCGCGATCACGCCGACCCAGGCGGTCGGGCTGTGGGACGGCAGCACCGGCCACCGCGAGGTCGTCCTCAACCAGGGCGCCTGGGCCACCCACCCGTGGCGCGCGGTCGGCTGCGCGATCGAGACCGGCTACGCCGTGGTGTGGTTCGGCGAGCTGGCCGATCCGGGCTGAGCGCGCGCGCGTGCGCTACAGTAGCGCGATGTACCGCGATGATCAGGAGGCCACGCTGCAGCGGGCCGAGAGCGCGACCCGCGAGGCCGACCAGCTCCGCGCCGAGAACGAGGCCATGCGCCGGGCGCTGGTCGCGCAACAGCCGGCGATCCCGACCTACGCGATGATGCAGCCGGCCGCGGTCTACCCGAACCTCGACCCGCGGTACCTGCCGCTGCCGGAGCGCGCGCGCCTGGCCCAGCACTCGCTGGAGCGGTTCCCGGTGGCGGCGGCGGTCGTGCTCAACTACCTGACGCTCGGCCTGTTCGGGCTGTTCTACTACAGCGGCAAGCACGGCCGGTTGCCGCAGGCCGCGCCCGACGACCCGTCCGCCGGCAAGGCCATCGGCTTCCAGTTCATCCCGTACTACAACCTGTACTGGGTGTTCTTCAACTCGCGGCGGCTGTGTGACCGCCTCGACCTGCAGATGCGCCTGCGCGGCCTGCCCAACGTGGCGCCCAAGGCGATGATGACCACCGCGTGCATCTTCTCGGTCATCCCCTACGTCGGCTGGGCGCTGGCCTACCTGATCTTCTGGCCGATCGCCTCGGGCATGCTGCAGTCGGCGATCAACAAGGTCGCGGCGCTGCCGCCGAGCCAGTTCGACGCGACGCTCCTGCCGCCGCCGGCCTACGGCGTGCCGCTGGCGCCGTACGGCCTGGCCGCGCCGCCGCCGCCGACCTGGCGCTAGACGGCTTGCCCTGAGCGCGGCGGCCTGCGTATGGTCGCCGCGATGATCGACTCGCCGACGCGCTCCCCAGCCGCTGCGACGTTGCCGCCGAGCTTCGCGGGCTACTTCGCCGGCGACGACGAGGCCAAGGCCCGCGGCCTGTACCAGCTCCTCGACGAGGACGGCCACGCCAGCGACGCCGCGATCGCGTGGCTGGATCGCGCGCTGGCCCGGCGCCTGTACGAGGGCATGCTGACGATCCGGGTCACCGACGCCCGCATGATGGCGCTGCAGCGCCAGGGCCGGATCGGCTTCTACGGCGAGGCCACCGGCCAGGAGGCCGCGGTGGTCGGCTCGGCCGCGGCGTCGCGCCCCGACGACTGGATCATCCCGGCGCTGCGCGAGGCCGGCGTCGGGCTGTTCCGCGGCATGACGCTCGACAGCTACATCGCGCAGATCATGGGCAACAGCGCCGACCCGACCAAGGGCCGGCAGCTGCCGTGTCACCCGTGCGACCGGGCCAACAACTACGTCGTCATGTCGTCGTGCGTGTCGACCCAGATCCCGCACGCGGTCGGCGTCGCGATGGCGATGAAGATCGCCGGCGATCGCGGCCGGTGCGCGTTCGGGTACATGGGCGACGGCGGCACCAGCGAGGGCGACTTCCACGTCGCGCTCAACTTCGCCGGCGTGATGAAGGCGCCGGTGGTGCTGATCTGCCAGAACAACCAGTGGGCGATCTCGACGCCCGGCAGCGTCCAGACCGCGGCCGAGACCATCGCGCTCAAGGCGCTCGGCTACGGCGTCGAGCCGCTGCGCTGCGACGGCAACGACGTGCTGGCGGTCTACGACGTGTGCCGCCACGCCGCCGCCAAGGCCCGCGCCGGCGACGGCCCGACCTTCGTCGAGCTGCTCACCTACCGGGTCAGCGCGCACTCGTCGTCGGACGACCCGTCGCGCTACCGCGACGAGCGCGTGACCGACGAGTGGAAGTCGCGGCGCGATCCGCTGCGGCGCATGCGCCTCTTGCTCGAGGCCCGCGGCTGGCTGGCCGCCGGCGAGCACGAGGCCCTGGCCGCCGCGTACGAGGCCCGGGTCCGCGACGCGATCGCCGCGCAGGAGGCGGTGGCGCCGCCGCCGCCGGCGTCGCTGTTCGACGACGTCTACGAGCAGCCGACCTGGCTGCAGCGCGAGCAGCGCGCCGAGCTCCTCGGCGGCTGAGCGCCCGCGGAGATCGCCCGTCGGGGCCGCGCGGATCCGGTGCTCGAAGCGGTCGCGAGCGCCGCGCCCGGCGATCAGCGCTCGACCCGCACGCCCACCGTCACCTCCCAGTTCACGTAGTCCCACTGCACGTCGTACTGGCGGCCCGCGGGAAACACGCCCGGGACGTAGTCCGGGAAATTGGTCGTGCGGTTGGTCAGCTCGACGCCGCCGACCGCGGCGACGTGGTGCGCGACCTCGTAGGCGACGCTGGCGCGGCCCTGCACCTTGGTGTCGGCGCGCCGCGTGCCGGACTCGAGCGCCGGGTGGGTGGGGCCCGCCGCGTAGCTGCCGTCGCCGTAGTTCGCGAGCTGCAGCTCGCCGCTGACCTTGGCGTCGAGCTTGCCCTCGTGCCAGCGCGCGTGCACCTGCGGGTGCAGCCCCGACCACGAGTAGTAGCCCTGATAGCGATCCGACACGACCACGTAGCCGAGGTCGGCGCCCAGCTCGATCGTCTCGCCGCGCAGGTCGACCTCGCCGCCGATCGACGGCTCGATCGAGAGCTGGTGGTACAGCGGGTTGGGCGGCGGGCCCCCGGGGCCAGCGTGGGTGAGGCCGGTGCCGGCGTCGCGCGCGTAGCTCTTGTCGTCGCGCCGGTCCTCGAACGCGAGCGCGCCGCCGAGCTTCCAGCGGTCGCCGAAGTAGCGCCAGCTGCCGTCGATGTCGACCTCGTGCCGATCGCCGGGCACCAGGTGGGTCGGCGCGTCGAGGCCGTCGTAGGCCGGATCGTCGACGTAGTCGTAGTCGGTGTAGCGCAGGCCGACGCGCGCGTGGTGGTGGCGCACCGGGATGCCGGCGACCGCGCCGCCGAAGCGCAGGTCGCGGTGGCTGTAGCGATCGGTGGTGCCGAGCCCGCCGGCGATCGGCTGGTACTCGTCCTCCCAGCCCGGCCGCGACACCAGGCGCAGCCCGGCCTCGAGATCGACCCGCAGCCGCGGGCTGCGCTTCCAGCGCGCGTCGAGGTCGACGCCGCCGCGGGTCTCGCGCAGCTCGGCCCCGGGCGTCTCGCGGTGACCGACGGTGATCGGCAGGCCCAGGCGCCAGCGCGCACGCTCGAGCGCCGGCTCGACCCCGACGCTGCCGTCGATGATGCCGCCCGAGGTGCGCAGCGTGCTGCGGCCCGACAGCGCGCCGCCGCGCAGCTCGGCGTCGGCGGCGACCGTGCCGCGCCAGGTGCCGAGGTGGAAGTCCGCGGCCTCGGCCTGGCGCTCGCGCTTGCGCGCCTTGGGCGGAGCGTCCGACGTCGCGTTGACGGCGTCGGTGGCGGTGGTGGTCGGCGCGTCCGGCTCGGCCGGCTCGGGCTGCGCCTGCGCGCGCGACGCGCCGACGCCCGCGGCGAGGGGGATGACGAGGGCGACGAGCACGCGCATCAGCAGCCCTTCCCGAGCAGGTAGGCGTCGGTGCCGGCGAGGTAGGTCGACGCCGGGAACTGCGCGCCGAGCTGGCCGAGGACCTGTCGAGCCATCGCGCACTGGCCCTGGTCGGCGTAGATCTGGGCCTCGTAGGCGAGCGCGTTGTCGATGTACTGGCTGGTCGGGAAGGTCGCGATCAGCGCGTCGAGCGAGGTCAGCGCGCCCGGCAGGTCGCCCGCGGCGTAGTCGGTGCGGCCCAGCCAGTACTGGGCGTCGTCGGCGTAGATCGTCATCGGGGTCAGCGGCACGCGCGCGAACGCCGCGGCCGCGAGCGGATACGCGCCGGTCGCGAAGTAGGCCCGGCCCAGGTAGTAGCGACCGTTGTCGAGGTAGCTCGACTGCGGGTAGCTGGTCTCGAACGCGGCCAGGGCGGCGATCGCGCCGGCGTGGTCGGCCAGCTCGTACGCGGCGCGGCCGAGGTAGTACTGGGCGTTGTCGGCGAAGACGCCGGCGCCGTCGGCGGTGACCGACGCCTGGAAGTCGGCCTCGCTGCCGAGGAAGTCGAGCGTGCGGAACCGAGCCCGGCCGGTGAAGTACGACGCCGCCGGGATGAACGGCGAGTGGGCGGGGGCGCCGCGCATCGCGACCAGCTTGGTGATCGCGCCCGGGTAGTCGGCCAGCTCGTAGGCGCACCGCCCGGTCAGGTAGCCGGCGTTGTCGTGGCGCGGCGACGCGGGGTAGGTCGTCAGCAGCTCGTCGAACCGGGCCGTGGCCGGCGCGAACTGCTGCTGGTCGTAGAGCGCCAGGCCCTCCTGGAACAGCACCTCGTCGGGCGCGCCCGGATCGATGGTGGGCGGATCGCTGCCGCAGGCAGCGAGGGCGATGGCGAGCACGGTCCACGAGCGCAGGCGAAGGGTCATGCGTTACTCCAGAGGGCTAAGGTCAGGGGTGGCAGTCGGCGCGCAGGCGCACGACGGCCGGATCAGCGACGGTGGTCGACGGCAGGGCCTCGAGCTCGTGGGCGCAGCCGACGCGGTCGCCGGTGCGCAGCCGGGCGGCGGCCAGCGCGGTGCGCGCCGCGGCGTCGTCGGCGGCGCGGTCGAGCACCTCGGTCCAGGCCGCGACCGCGTCGGCGCCGTCCGTGGCCGCGGCCCGCTGCCGCAGCGTCGGCAGGTGCTCGGGATCGATCGCGAGCGCCTGCGCCCACGCATCGCGGGCGGCGGCGAGCTCGCCGCTGGCGGCCAGGGCGCGGCCCAGCTCGGACCAGCCGGTCACCGCGCGCGGCTCGACCACGACCAGCGCGCGGTAGGTGGCGATCGCGTCGGCGCCGCGCCCGGCGCGCAGCTGCACCGCCGCGAGCCCGAGCCGCGCGTCGACGTCGTGCGGGCGCGCCTTGATCGCGTGGGCGTAGGCCTCGACCGCCTGGTCGAGCTGTCCGGCGGCGGCGCGCAGCTCGCCGAGGCTCTGCCACGCCGCGCCGTAGCCCTCGTCGATCTCGAGCGCCTTGGCCAGCGCCGCCTCGGCCTCGGCCGGGTCGCCGGAGGCGGCCAGCGCCAGGCCGAGGTTGTTCCAGGCCTGCTGGTAGCGCGGGCGCAGCGCGATCGCCTGCCGGTACGCCGCGATCGCCGCGGGCAGATCGCCGGCGTTCTTCTCGACGATCGCCAGGTTGAAGTAGGCCTCGGGGTACGCGCCCTTGGCCTTGGCGATCGCGTCGCGGTAGTGCGCGCGCGCGGGCTCGGGCCGATCGTCGCGCGCGTCGACCAGGCCGGCCAGGAAGTGGTGCTCGGGCTCGTCGGGCGCGGTCGCGAGCAGGTACTCGGCGGCCAGGCGCGCCTGCGGGTAGTCCTGGCGCTCGAGCGCGAGCCGCAGCAGCCGGCGGCGCGCGTAGCGGTGCTCGGGGTCGAGGCGCACCGCGCGCGTGTACGCGGCCTCGGCGCCGGGGCGGTCGCCGAGCTTCTCGCGGGCCCGGCCCAGCGCCGAGAACACCGACGCGACGTCGGGCGCCAGCTCGGCGGCGCGGGTCAAGAGCTCGACCGCGTGCTGGGTGTCGTCCTGCTTGCCGGTCGCCAGGTACGCGCGCCCGGCCGCGACCCGGATGTCGACGTCGGCCGGCGCCAGCTCGATCGCGCGCTCGATCGCCGACGCGGCCTCGGGCCGATGCTTGGCGGCGAGCTGGGCCCGGGCCAGCGCGACCAGCGCCCGGGCGCGATCGCTGTTGCCGCCCGACGCGGCCGCGGTCGTCAGCGCGGCGATCGCCTCGGCGAGCTTGCCCTGCCGGCGCAGCACCGTGCCGAGCGCGAGCTCGGCCGCGCCGAAGCCGGCCCGCAGCGCGAGCGCGGCGCGGTAGCAGCGCTCGGCCTCGGCGAGCTTGCCGGTGCGCGACCACGCGATGCCGAGGTTGAGCTGGACCCACGGATCGCGCGGGTCGAGCGCCGCGGCTCGCTCGAGCTCGGCGCGGGCACCGGCGGCGTCGCCCGAGGCCAGCAGCCAGAAGCCGAGCTCGGCGCGCAGCGCGACCGCGTCGGGGTGACGATCGAGCGCGGCCCGATACTCGATCAGCGCCGGCGCGAGCTCGCCGCGCCGCGCCCGGGCCCGGGCCTCGGCGTGGCCGGCGTCGACCGGCGCGGTCTTGGCGAACCCGGCCCCGCCCTCGGCGTCGGTGTCGTCATCGCCGGCCTCGCCCGCCGTCGCGGTGATGCGGACCACGCGCGCGACGTGGCCGCCCGCGACGAGGTGCTCGACCGCCATCGAGCCGCCGATCAGCGCCGCCAGCGCCGCCAGCACCGGCCACAGCCGGCTGTACGCGCCCGCGGTCACGGCGCCTCCGCGATCGCGCGCGCCAGGCCGTAGCCGTGGACGTTCTGGATCTCGAGCCCGGGCCGCGCGTTGATCTCGAGGACCAGCGGCCCGCGGTGCTGATCGACGACGACGTCGCAGCCCAGGTACCCGAGCGGGACCGCCGCGGCCGCCCGGCGCGCGACGTCGAGGACCTCGGGCCAGTGCGGCAGCTCGAGATCGAGCAGCGGCATCTCGCTCTCGGGGTGGTGGGTCACGGCCCGGCCGCGGTGGACCGCGCGGAACGTGCGCCCCCGGCGCAGATCGATCGCCAGCCCGAGCCCGCCCTGGTGCAGGTTGGCGCGCCCGTCGCTCTCGCGCGTCGGCACGCGCACCATCGCCATCACCGGCCGGGCCGCGAGCGTGATCACCCGCAGGTCGCACAGGCCCTCGGGCCAGAGCTCGTGGAACAGCGGGTGCGGCCGGATGCGGCGCTCGACGAACGCGCGATCGGCCAGCATCGCCGTGAACGAGCCGAGGATGATCTCGGCCAGGTGGCGCTGCAGCTCGCCCGCGGTCAGCTCGCCGCCGCTGGCGCGGCGCCACCGCCCGTGCCCCACCCGCTCGCCCAGCACCAGGATGCCCTGCCCGCCGGCGCCGTTGGCGGGCTTGACGACGACGTCGTCGGTCTCGGCCAGCGCCGCCAGCACGCCCGGGATCGCGAACAGGCCATCGCACACGTGCAGGGTCTCGGACACGGGCACGCCGGCGGCGCCGAGGATCTGCTTGGCCAGGAGCTTGTCGTCGGCGATCGGGTAGTGGCGCCGCGGGTTGTTGGCGTAGACCAGCTCGATGTTGCGGCGGTTGATGCCGATCAGCTCGTGGCGATGGCGCGCGACCTCGCGCCAGCGTCCCACCACCTGCGCCAGGCCCCGGACCGCCGCGATCACATCGCCCCCGGGGTCAGCACCGCGCGGAAGCGCAGGTACTCGGACAGGCGCAGGCCGACCCACCGGCCCAGGTAGATGTTGGCCGCGACCACCCACAGCAGCACCTCGGGGAAGCCGATCAGGAGCACCTGCAGCGCCAGGCTGCTCATCACCGCGAAGCACGCCAGCATCACCACCAGCGTCCCGAGCAGCTCCTTGACGGCGGTGCGCACGCCCTGCTCGGTCATGCCGAGGTAGAAGCGCTCGGCCGTGATCGCCATCACCGCCAGCGGGAACATCGTGATCCGGGTCAGCCGCGGCAGGCCGAGGTGATCGGCGACGAGCGCCGTCGACAGGATCGTCACGGCCACCGCGGCCAGCAGGATCGCCAGGGTCGGTGAGTGCAAGAGCTCGAGGCGGTGGACCGCCCACCGGGCCAGGAACACCACCGCGACCAGGATCAGCACCGCGATCACGCCCCAGCCGGCGCCGGTCTCGCCCGCCGAGGCCGCGATCAGCGCCGGCAGGAACGTGCCGAACGTCGGCATGCCGATGACGTTGCGGAAGACCACGACGACCAGCGCGCCGATCGGCAGCATCAAGATCGTGCGCAACAGCGAGAACGGCAGCTGCAGGCGATCGAACAGCGCCCAGACGTTCCAGACCTTGAACGCCGCCTTGGCCTTGGGCGACGGCACGCGCTCGCTGGTGATCCCGAACCGGTAGTCGAAGTTGACGTCGGCGGTGTGGCGGAACAGCGCCTGGTCGCCGCGGTACAGCACCAGGTAGCTGGCCGGCAGCTCGGCGAAGTGGTGGTTGGTCGGGCAGATCGGCACCCAGCGGCCGCCGACGTAGACCTCGACCCACTGGTGGCTGGTGCGCTTGCTGCCGCGGTGCAGGATGAGCCCACCGACCAGCCGCGCCGGGATGCCGACGTTGCGCGCCAGCGCGACGACGAGGCGGCTCTTGCCGTTGCAGCTGGCCTCGCCGAGCCGCAGCGCCGTCAGCGCGTCGGTCGTGCCCTTGAACGGCCGCTGCGGCATCGCGCTGACGAACCCATAGATGCGGTCGAGGCGCGCGCGCACGTCGCCGCGGTCGGCCCCGAGCCGGTGCGCCAGCTCGGTGATCTCCGGACTGTCGACCTGGATCGCGGTGTCGGGCCGCAGGTAGCGCGCGATCGACTCGGCGTACGCGGTCGGGACCTCGAGGCCCGCGTCGAGCTGGTAGCGGACCGGCTCGGTCATCACCGTGTACGAGAACCGCGCCTCGGCGCCGTCCCCGACGCCACCCCCGGTCCACACCGCCAGCCGGTTGCCGCCGTCGGACTCGAACCCGAGCCGCAGCTCCTTGGCGCTCTGCTCCTCGTTGGTGATCGTCTGCCGATCGTCGGACGCGGGCAGGTACGTCCGCACCTTGACGTCGCGGCCGTGGCCGTCGAGGCGCATGGTCAAGGTCACGCGGTAGACCGTGCGCGGCAAGATGTCGCTCAGTCGATACCCGAGCACGACCACCTTCAGCGCCAGCGCCAGCGCCGGCAGCACCAGCAGCGTGGCGATCACCCATGGCGTCGCGCGCTTCATCGCGCGCGCGCACCGATCGTGCACGTCGTACACGTCGCGCTGTGCAGGGCTCGTACAGCGCGCGCGGCGCGCGGACGCGTCCTCGAGGGTGACACCGCGGGTACGACGTGCATGCCGCGTGCGATGAGCAATGCGCGTGCCCGCCGCGGCGCGACCACCGTCGGTGACAGCGCGGTGACGGCGCCGTGTCGACGAAGGTCGCGCGCGCCGCGCGGCCTGGTACCATCGTGGGCGGGTCATGGTTCCGGGCGACGACGAACCTGGTGATGGAGCGGACAGCACCGTCGACATGCCGGTGCCGCCCCGCCGCCGGCGCGCGGGCAGCGAGCCGCTCGCGCCCGGCACGACGATCGGGCGCTACGTGGTCGAGGGTCCGCTCGGCTACGGTGGCATGAGCACGGTCTACCGCGCGTTCGATCCCGAGCTCGGGCGCCGGGTCGCGGTCAAGCTCCTGCGCGTGGGCGGGCGCGGGGCCGAGGGCATCGCGCTGCGGCGCGCGCGGCTGATGCGCGAGGCCCACGCGCTGGCGCAGCTCGCGCACCCCAACGTGGTCGCGGTCCACGACGCCGGCGTCCACGGCGAGCAGGTGTTCGTCGCGATGGAGCTGATCGAGGGCGAGACCCTGCGCGCGTGGCTCGACGCGCGCGCGCGCAGCCGCGCGGCGATCCTGGCGGCGTTCGGCGACGTCGGCCGCGGGCTCGCGGCCGCGCACGCCGCCGGCATCGTCCACCGCGACGTCAAGCCCGACAACGCCGTGGTCGGGCGCGACGGCCGCGTGCGCGTGCTCGACTTCGGCCTGGCGCGGTTCGGCGACAGCCTCGGCGAGCGCAGCCCCGATCCCGACCGCGAGGTCACGCTCGACGAGGCCGAGCTGCGCGGGCCGAGCTCGGCGCCGCTGACCCAGGCCGGCCTGGTGGTCGGCACACCGAGCTACATGTCGCCCGAGCAGCACCTCGGCGTGACCACCGGCCCGGCCGGGGATCAGTGGAGCTTCTGCGCGTCGCTGTGGGAGGCGCTCTACGGCGAGCCGCCGTTCGGCCGCGGCGGGCTCGACGAGATCCGTCGCCGGGTCGTGGCCGAGCCGCCGCCACCACCCCGCGCGGCCCGGGTGCCGCGGCGCCTCGAGCAGGTCCTGCGCCGCGGGCTGGCGATCGCCGCCGCCGATCGCTGGCCGTCGATGCCGGCGCTGGTCGCGCAGCTCGAGCGGCTGCAGCGCCCGCGCCGCTGGCCGCTGGTGGTCGCGGGCGCCGCGGTCGTGGTCGCGGTCGTCGGCTGGCAGTGGGCGCGGGCGCGCCACCCCGACGCGCCGGCGTGCGCCGAGCCCGCGGCGCTGTTGACCGGCGCGTGGGACCCGACGATCAGCGCGACGATCGAGCGCGCGTTCATCGCGACCGACGCGGCCTACGCTGCCACCACGTTCGCGCGGGTCCGCGACCAGCTCGACGACGTCGCCCTGGCCTGGCGCCGCGGCCACCACGACGCCTGCACGGCCACCCGGGTCCGGCGCGAGCAGTCGACCGCGACGATGGAGCTGCGGATGGCGTGCCTGGCCAGCCGTCGCCGCGAGCTGGCCGCGTTGACCGAGGTGCTGGCCCACGCCGATCGCGACGTGCTCGAGCACGCGGTCGCGGCCTCGGCCGGCCTGACCAGCCCCGACACCTGCGCCGACGTCGAGGGCCTGCGCCGCGACGCACGCTCGCCGCCGGCCGGGGCCCAGGCCGAGGTCGACGCGATCGGCGGCGGGCTCGACCGCGCGCTCGCGCTGCGCGCAGCCGGCCGCTACGACGAGGCCCGCGCGGTCGCCGCCGCCGCGCTCGCGCGCGCGCGCCACCTGGCGTGGCCGCCGCTGACCGCCGACGCGCTGTGGCGCCTGGGCCAGATCGACGTCGATCTCGGCCGCCTCGACGACGCCGCCGCGCACCTCGACGAGGCCAACCTCGTCGCCGAGGCCGCGGGGCGCGACGACGTCGTGTTCGAGACGCTGCTGGCCCAGCTCGGGCTGATGACCGACGAGCGCGGCGCCGGCGACGTCGGCGCGCGCCTGGCCCGGCGGGCCGAGGCCGTGCTGATCAAGATCGGCGACGCGCCGGCCCGCCACGCGCGCCTGGCGCGCAGCCGCAGCGTGCTGGCGATGACCGTCGGCGACACCGCGACCGCGCTGCGCGAGGCCGAGGACGCGATCGCGGCGGCGACGCGCGCGTTCCCGGCGCACCACCCCGACCTGCTCGGCCTCCGGCGCTGGCACGCGAGCGTCCTCGATCGCGCCGGGCGCCCGGCCGAGGCCATCGTCGAGCTGCGCCAGGTCGTCGCCGAGCTGCGCCTGGCGCTCGGCGACGATCACCCCGAGCTGGCCCGCGCGCTCTTGTCGCTCAGCATCCTGGCCGGCGACCTGCTCGACTACGACGAGGCGGAGCGGACCGCGCGCGAGGCCCTGCGCATCCGCGTCGTCGCGCTCGGCGACGACCACCCGGAGGTCGGGCTGACGCTGACCACGCTCGGCGTCGCGCGCATGTGGCGGGGCGACCGCGCGCAGGCCCGCGCCGACTTCGAGCGCGCGCGCGCGATCTTCGAGCGCGCCCCCGGCACCCACCACCTGGCGTCGAGCCCGCTGGCGAACCTCGGCGCGCTGGCGCTCGAGGAGCGGGCCTGGGCCGAGGCCGAGCGCCACTACCGGGCCGCGCTGGCGATCGACGAGCCCGCGCTCGGGCCCGACCACCCCGACCTCGGGCTCGACCTCAACGGCCTCGCGGCGGCGCTGGTCGAGCAGCGCGGGCGCGCGACCGAGGCGCTGCCGGTCGTCGCGCGCGCGCTGGCGCTCTTGCGCGGCGAGCCCCGGGCCCTGGCCGAGGGCCAGTTCACGCTCGCGCGCTGCCTGGTGCTGGTCGGCCGCGACCGCGCGCGCGCGCGCACCCTGGCGCTGGCCGCGCGCGCGTTCTTCGCCCGGGCCCCGGCGGCGCACGCCGACGAGCTGGCGACGATCGACGCCTGGCTGGCGCGCGCGCCCGGCCGCTGACGGCGGCGGCGGCGCCTCGCCCCGTCACGCCCGGCGCCGCAGCACGACGGTGATCGCGGGCACCGGCCCGCTCGCCGACGCGAACGAGCCGGCGGCGACGACGACCAGCTCGCCACAGCGCCGGCGGCGCCTTGACGCCCCGTCGGCGGCGCGGTACCCCGGCCGCATGTCCGCACAGCGCTACGACGCCGTCGTCATCGGTGCCGGTCCGGGGGGCTACCCGGCCGCGATCCGCCTCGGTCAGCTCAAGGTCAAGACCGCGATCATCGAGCGGGAGTACATGGGCGGGGTGTGCCTGAACGTCGGGTGCATCCCGTCGAAGGCGGTCATCCACGCGGCCAAGACCTTCGACAAGATCGGCCACGCCGACGAGCTCGGCATCACGGTCGGCAAGCCGACCATCGACATGGCCAAGCTGCAGACCTGGAAGGGCGGCGTCGTCACCAAGCTGACGACCGGCGTGCGCGGCCTGCTCAAGGGCAACGGCGTCGACGTGATCGACGGCGCGGCCACGCTCGGCAAGCCCGGCCCCGACGGCCACGTCATCACCGTCACCGGCCCCAAGGGCCCGCAGACGATCATCGCCAAGAGCGTCATCCTCGCCACCGGCTCGCGGCCGTTCGAGATCCCGGGCTTCAAGACCGATCAGCGGCGCATCCTCGACTCGACCGGCGCGCTCGCGCTCGATCACGTGCCCGGCCGCATGGTCGTCATCGGCGGCGGCTACATCGGCCTCGAGCTGGGCATGGTGTACGCCAAGCTCGGCAGCAAGGTCACCGTGGTCGAGGCGCTGCCGTCGATCCTGGCGTCGATGGACAAGGACTGCGTCGCGGTGGTCGCGCGCAAGCTGCGCAAGATGGGCGTCGAGGTCATGACCGAGACCAAGGCCAAGAGCTGGGAGCTGAGGCCTTCCCCAGAAGGGGGCGACCGCGCGGTGCTCACCGTCGAGAAGGCCGGCGCGCTCGCGACGATCGACGCCGACGTGATCCTGGTGTCGGTCGGCCGCCGGCCCAACAGCGACACCGCGGGCCTGGCCGAGGCCGGGATCGCGCTCGGCAAGGGCGGGTTCGTCACCGTCGACGATCAGCTGCGCACGAACGTGCCGGGCGTCTACGCGATCGGCGATCTGGTCGGCGGCATGATGCTCGCGCACAAGGCCACCAAGGAGGGCGAGGTCGTCGCCGAGATCATCGCCGGCCACAAGGCCGCGGTCGACGTCCGCACGATCCCGGCGGTGGTGTTCACCGATCCCGAGATCGCGTCGGCGGGCCTGACCGACGAGGAAGCCAAGGCCAAGGGCCACACGACCAAGATCGGCAAGTTCCCGTTCGCGGCGCTCGGCCGCGCGCTGTCGGTCAACGACACCGAGGGCTTCTGCAAGGTGGTGATCGACGCCAAGACCGAGGAGGTGCTCGGCGTGCACATCGTCGGCAACGGCGCCAGCGACCTCATCAGCGAGGCGGCCCTGGCGATCGAGATGGGCGCCGTGGCCCAGGACCTCAACCTGACGGTCCACCCGCACCCGACCCTGTCGGAGGCGGTGCGCGAGGCGGCGGCGGCGGCGCTGGGCGAGGCCATCCACATCATCAACCGCTGAGCGCGCGACGGCGCGGCGTGCGGTCGCAAGCGCGACCCGCGCAGGTCGACCCGCGCGGCGTGCGGGCGCAGCCGCGACCCGCGCAGGCGCGACCCGCGCGACGTGCGGGCGCAAGCGCGACCCGCGCAGGTCGACCCGCGCGGCGTGCGGGCGCAGCCGCGACCCGCGCAGGCGCGACCCGCGCGACGTGCGGGCGCAAGCGCGACCCGCGCAGGCGCGACGCGCGCAGGTCGACGCGCAGGCCGACAATGACCCCGCGCGGTATCGGGGCCGCGGCCGCGAGCGGTATCGTGGCCGCGTGACCCGCACCCGCGTCCGCATCGCCTGGACCACCGCCGGCCTCGAGCTGGTCGCGCTCGAGCCGACCGCCGGCGAGCTGGCCGCCCACGCCGAGGAGCTCGCGGCCGCGTACAACGATCCGGCCAACGCGACCTTGCTCGGCCACGTCGACGAGCTGACCCAGGGCGACGTGATCGAGGCCTACGCCGACCTCGCCGACGAGGGCGCGCGCCAGTTCCTGCTGTACGTCGACGGCGCGCTCGCCGGCGACGGCGACCTGCGCGGGCTCGAGGACCGCGCCGCCGAGTTCGCGTTCCTGATCGGCCGGCCCAACGCCCAGGGCAAGGGCCTGGGCACGCGCTTCGCGCAGATGATCCACGCGTTCGGCTTCGCGGCCGAGCCGGCGGGCCTCGGGCTCGAGCGGATCTACGCGTCGGTCGTGCCCGACAACGTCGCGTCGCTGCGGGTGTTCGGCAAGCTCGGCTACCGCGAGGATCACAGCGTCGAGGCCCGGGCCTGGGCCGACGCGCCCGAGGACATCGTCCTGGCGATCGATCGCACGGTCTTTTCGACCCACCACGCCGCGGCGCTCGCCGAGATCGTGATCGCGGCGCGCTAGCGGACCGCGTCAGCGCGCCGACGTTCGATGAGCCAGCGCGCCCGCGTCAGCGCGCCGACGTTCGATGAGCCAGCGCGCCCGCGTCAGCGCGCCGACGTTCGATGGGCCAGCGCGCCCGCGTCAGCGCGCCGACGTTCGATGGGCCAGCGCGCCCGCGTCAGCGCGCCGACGCGCGGCCCGGCAGCGCGACCGCGTACGCGCGGAACGAGCGGTTCTTGATCCGGCCGCGGTTGATGCCGGCCAGCGCCCGCGGGCCCTGGGCCGCGGCGATCGCGACGAAGCTGAGGCGATCGGTGATCGTGATCGGCCCGAGGTCGGCGGCGGCCAGCCCGACCTCGGTGGTGAGCGCCCCGACGATGTCGCCGGGGCGCAGCTTGTCCTGGCGCCCGCCCTGGATCGCGATCGTGACCCAGCCCGGCGGCGGCGGCCGCGCATCGGTGGCCGCCGGCACCGGCGCCGGCGCGACCTCGCCCAGCGGGCCCTCGCGCAGGTTCGCGAGCGCGAACCGATCGCTGCGATCGGCCAGGCTGAGCGCGAGCCCCGCGCGGCCCGCGCGGCCGGTGCGCCCGACCCGGTGGACGAAGACGTCGCGCTCGCGCGGCAGCTCGTAGTTGACGACCGCGCCGAGATCGTCGATGTCGAGGCCGCGCGCGGCGACGTCGGTCGCGACCACCAGCCGCAGGCTGCCGTGCCTCAAGAGCAAGAGCACGGTGTTGCGGTCGTGCTGATCCATGCCGCCGTGCAGCGCCACCGCGGTGTAGCCGGCCGCGGTCAGCGCCGCCGCGAGCTGATCGCAGGTCTCGCGCTGGTTGCAGAAGATCACCGCCGAGGTCGGCTGGTGGTGGCCGAGGATGCGCACCAGCGCCGCCGGCCGCGCCAGGCCCTCGACGTCGTAGAGCGCGTGGGAGATCGGGGCGGTCACGACCGCGGTCGGCGCGGTCACCGCCACCGCGTCCTTCTGGTAGCTCGCGCTCAGCGCCCGCACCGCGTCGGGGAACGTCGCCGAGAACAGCAGCGTCTGTCGCCGCGGCGGCGTAGCCCGGACGATCTCGCCGACGACCTCGACGAAGCCCATCTCGAGCATGCGGTCGGCCTCGTCGAGGACGAGCGTCCGGATCGCGCCGAGATCGAGCCGGCCGCGCGCCAGGTGATCGGCGACGCGCCCGGGCGTGCCGACGACGATGTCGACGCCGTGCTCGAGCTGCGCGCGCTCGCGCTGGATCGAGCTGCCGCCGCTGAGCGTGACGACGCGGGTGTGCGCCAGCGGCCGGGCCAGCCGGCGCAGCTCCTCGGCCACCTGGGCCGCGAGCTCGCGGGTCGGGCACAGCACCAGCGCGCCGGGGCGGCCCGAGCGCGGCAGCGTCCGCGCCAGCACCGCGAGGCCGAACGCCGCGGTCTTGCCGGTGCCGGTGCCGGCCTGGCCCAGGACGTCGTGCCCGGCCAGCATCGGCGGCAGCGCCAGCGCCTGGATCGGCGTCATCTGCTGGTAGTCGAGCCGCGCCAGGTTGGCGAGCTGCGCCGGGTCGAGCGGCAACGTCGAGAAGGACAGGTCGGTCATGGGGCTCGCTGGGTGCGCGGCACCGGAGCGTGCACGACGAGGACAGCGGCGCACCCTAGCACCTGCGCCCGGACCGTGGCCCGGCGGACCCGCGCCACCCGCCCGCCGGGGCGCGCCAGACCCGACCGTTCGGCGCCGCCCATACACTTCCGCGGGCTTGCGGTCGGCCCGAAGGTTGCTGTTCCCGCCCGCCATGACCTTCTATGATCGCGTGCTTGAGCCCTTGGCCGTCCTGACCGTGGCGGTGAAGCTGCTGCTGAGCTGCTGGTGACCGCCGCGCGCGCCCGATCGGCGCGCCACGCCCCGCTGGCGTGCTGCATCGGCGCCCCCGTTACGCTGCGCCGTCGTCGCGCCCGCCGCCGACCCCGAGCAGGTGCTGGCCGGCGCCGTCGACGATGACCCGGGCCGCGTTGTTGAGCTGGAGCAGCTCGGCCAGGCCGTCGCGATCGTCGACGATCCACCAGGTGCGCTCGGGCCCGAGCTCGACGCCGTGGCGCGGCTGGCCCAGCTCGGCGCCGCCGGCGACCGCGGCCGCGACCTGGCTCACGACCGCGCCGACCATCGCGGCGTCGGGCTGGCCGCACAGCGCCACCAGATCGGGCGCGCCGAACTTCCGCAGGCCGCGGGTGTGCAGCGCGTGCGCGCGATCGGTGCGGGCCGAGTCGGTCTCGAACACCACGCGGACCTCGCGCGCGGGGTCGAACTCGGCGTCGGCGGCGGCCAGCGCGTCGCCGCGCCGGTAGGTGTGGGCGTGGACGTCGAGCACGACCGTGGCGCCGCGCGCGACCATCCAGCGCGCGACCGCCCACGCGGTCTGCAGGTAGCCGAGGTCGGGCGGCAGGTCAGGCGCGGCGATGACGACGTGCAGGTGATCGGCGGCGTCGAGCGCGGCCAGGCCGTCGCCGAGATCGGTCGCGGCGATCGCGCGCAGCGAGCCGGTGCGCCAGCCGTCGAACCACGCCGGATCGGCCGCGCGCGGGATCGCGCGCACGTCGAGGTCGCCGATCAGCTCGGCCCGCGGCACGCCGAACTGCCCGAGCGACATCGGCACGTCGTCGGCGAGCGCGCCGGTCGAGAACACCACCAGCATCGCGTGCGGCCGCCGGGTCGGCGCCGCGCCGGACCACGCCCACGCGGTCATGCGGCCAGGTGGGTCAGGTACGCGCGCGCGCGGCCGGCCCACTCGCTGCCCGTGTCGAGCTCGAGGTAGCGCTCGAGGTGGCGCCGGGCCTGGGCCGCGCCGCCGACCCGGGCCAGCGCGAGGCCGAGGTTGTAGTGGGCGTCGGCGAACTCGGGCGCGGCCTGGCACACCCGGCGCAGCTCCGCGATCGCCAGGTCGGTCTCGCCGGTGTCCTCGAGCAGGTTGCCGAGGTTGTAGCGGGCCTCGGTCTGGCCGGGGTCGTGGGCCAGCGCGCGCTCGTACAGCGCCCGGGCCTCGGCGAGATCGCCGGCGCGGTGGCGCAGGTTGCCGAGGTTGGTCATCGCCGCCGCCAGCCCGGGATCGATGTCGAGCGCGCGCCGGTACAGCGCCTCGGCCTCGACCGCGTCGTCGCGATCCTCGGCCGCGCACGCCTCGACGAAGCAGGTGTACGCGGTCGGGCCCAGGTTGGCCTCGGTCGGATCGTCGGCGACCTCGGTCGGCACCGCGTCGGCGGCCGCGGCGTCCGCCGGCAGCAGCTCGGCGATCTGTCCGCCGAGCGCCGGCAGGTTGAACGCCATCACCACCTGGCCGGTGGCCGGCGTGAACGCGACGTCGTCGGCCAGCGCCACGATCGACTCGCCGTCCGAGCACAGCCGCAGGCGCAGCGCCGGGTGGACGTCGCCGGGCAGCGCGCGGCGCAGCGCCTCGAGGTTCTTGCGCACCTTCTGGGCCGACAGCCCGGCGGCGAGCAGGTCCTTCGCGGCCTTGACCGCGCACAGATCGCGGAACGTGTAGTAGAAGCGGCCGCCCTTGCGGACGGTCGGGCCGACGAAGCCGGTCTGCATCCAGTAGCGCAGGCGCGACTCCTGGAGGGCGAACAGCTTGGCGACATCACGGACGCTGTACAGCTCGGTCATGCGGTCACGCCTTTCCGGACGAGGGCCTCGACGTCGAGGGCGAAGCGGACGATCGCCCCCTGGCTCTTCACGCGCAGGTCGATCTCGGGCTGGATCAAGTGGCCGCCGGCGCGGCGGACGGCCTCGTCGAACGCGATCTGCCGGGCGCGGTGGCGCACGCGGGGATCGTCGCCGGCGAGGCCCGCGATCTGGCGCGCGGTGGCGGCGTCGGGCAGGTCCGACAGCCGGTCGGCCAGCGCCTCCAGATCGATCGTGATCGTGGTCGAGCCGACGTAGCGCTCGCCGTCGGCGGCGCCCTCGGACGTCACGCGCGGCGCCGCGAACACCAGCTCGAGCGCGGTGGCCGACAGCCCCAGCTCGATCCGGCGATGAAACACCGACAGCCGCCGGGCCCCGGCCATCGGCTTCTTCTGTGGCGGTGGGTGCGACCGCGTCAGCGGCCGGGTAGAGATGCGAGCGCGTGGCGACACGGCCATGCGCTCACGGTAGGGCAAGCCCAGGCTTGGATCCAACTTTCCTACATGTAGGACACGATCAAGTCCGCGTCATGCTTCGAGCCAGGCCCACGCCAGGTCGCCGAACCCGCGCCGCAGGTCCTTGATCTTCGCGGCCTCGGGCCGGTCGCGGGCGGGGTGGACGCGGTTGGTCAGGAGCACCGCCCAGCGCCCGCGGGCCCAGTCGAGCCACATCGAGGTGCCGGTGAACCCGAGGTGGCCGACCGCGCCGACGCGCGGCCAGGCGTCGCCGGCGTGGGACACCCCGGCCACCGATGACGGCGTGTCCCAGCCCAGCCGCCACGAGGTCGCCGGCGCCGCCGACGTGGTGAACGCGTGCTCGATCCGCGCGGCCGCGATCGCCCCGACACCGTCGACCGGGCCCCGCGCCAGCGCCTGCGCGAACGCCGCGACGTCGTCGATCGGCGCGAACAGCCCGGCGTGCCCGGCGACGCCGCCGGCGGCGTGGCAGTTCTCGTCGTGGACCTCGCCCGCGACCAGGCCGCGGCGCGGGCACAGCTCGGTGGCCGGCGCGTCGGGGCGCGGGCCGGCCGTGCGCAGGTCGACGAAGCCGGTCGCCGCGAGCTCGAGCGGCGCCAGCGCGCGCGCGGTCAGCTCCTCGAGCGGCGCGTCGCCGGCGCGCTCGCACACCGCGGCCAGCGCGATGAAGCCGAGGTCGCTGTAGATCGCGGCGGCGCCGGGCGCGCGCTCGAGCGGCGTCGCGCTGGCCATGGCCACCAGCGCCGCGCGCGGCAGGTCGGCGCCGCCGAGGTCGCCGGCCCACAGGCGCTCGTACAGCTTGACGTGGGCCGGCAGCCCGCTGGCGTGGCCCAGCAGGTGGCCGATGGTGACGGCGCGATCGAGCGCGGGCAGCCAGCGCGCGGCCGACGCGTCGAGGGCGAGCCGGCCGGCCTCGACCAGCGCCAGCGTCACCGTCGCGGTCGCGATCGGCTTGGTCAGCGAGGCCAGGTCGAAGCGGGTGGCGGCGGCGATGGCCTCGCCGCGGTCCGGCACGGTCCGGGTCGTGCCGCGCACCCAGCGCGCGCGCCGACCAGGGGCCCCGACCGCCGCGGCCGCCGCCGAGCACACGCCGCCGGCGATCGCGTCATCGAGCAGCGCGCCGATGCCAGCCTCGGGATCGCGCGGCGGTGAGGTCACGCCGCCACGGTATCGCGACGACCGACGCGAGGCCAACCCGCCACCGGCCGCATGGTAGGGTCGCGGTCCGTGACCCGCTACGAAGTGATCGAGCGCATCGGCGCTGGCCGCATGGCGGAGATCTTTCGGGGCAAGGCCACCGCCGCCGGCGGGTTCGAGAAGCCGGTCGCGATCAAGCGGATCCTGCCGCACCTGTCGAGCGACCCGCGCTTCGTCGAGCTGCTGATCGCCGAGGCCAAGATCATGTCGGTCTTGCGCCACCGCAACATCATCCAGATCTTCGACGTCGGCGTCGGCGATGACGACGAGCACTTCCTGGTGATGGAGTTCGTCGACGGCGTCGACGTCGGCGCGCTGCAGCGGCAGCTCGAGAGCCACCGCCAGCGCCTGCCGATCGACCTGGTGCTGCACATCGGCGCCGAGGTGTGCGAGGCCCTCGACCACGCCCAGCACGCGCCCGGGCCCGACGGCGAGCCCATGCGCCTGGTCCACCGGGACGTCACGCCCTCGAACGTGCTGGTGTCCAAGGCCGGCGAGGTCAAGCTCACCGACTTCGGCCTGGCCAAGCGGCCCGAGGACGGCACCAGCGCCGGCGGCCTGCGCGGTCGCTACGGCTACGTGTCGCCGGAGCAGGCCAGCGGTCTCCCGGCCGACGCGCGCACCGACGTGTTCGCGGTCGGCGTGATCATGTGGGAGCTGGCGCTGGGCCGCCGGCTGTTCAGCCACCTGGCCGACTTCGACGCGCTGCGCGCGGTCCGCGCCGACGATGTGCCCCGGGTCCGCGACCACGATCCGTCGCTGCCCGCCGACCTCGACACGATCCTGAGCGAGGCCCTCGCCCGCGATCCGGCCCGGCGGCTGCCCAACGCCGGCGAGCTGGGCAAGCGCCTGCGCGGGCTGCGCTACTCGCTCGACGACAGCTCGGGCGATCCCGCGAGCGCGCTGGCGCGCATGGTCGCGCGGGCCGAGCGCACCCCGCCGCGACCGGTCGAGGCCCCGACCGCCGCCGCCCGCGGCCACGAGCGCAGCAAGCGGACCTCGAGCGGGTTCGACGTGTCCGAGCCGACGGTGCTGCGGATCCGCACCGCCGACGGCTTCGCCAGCGACGACGAGGGCACCAGCCTGCTCCACGCCCGGGCGGTGATCGATCGGTTCGACGAGGACGAGACCCGGATGGCCCGCCTGCCGGCCGCGTTCGGCGAGCAGCCGACCAGCCGCACCGATCGCGACTCGCTGGCGCTGCCGGCGCAGAGCGCGCCGATGCACCTGCCGCGCGACTCGGGGGAGGTCACCGCGACCGCGCCGCCGCTCGACGTCGGCCCACCCCGGGCGCGCCTGCGCCCGCGCGCGGCGTCGCAGGCCGGCGGCCGCGAGCGCGTCACCACGCCGCCGCCCGTGCCGGTGCGCCCACCGCCGCGGCCGGCCGCGCCGCCGCACGCCCCGTCGGCCGCGCCGACGTCAGCCCCACCGTCCGCGCATCCACCGTCGGCTGCGCCGCCGCGCGGGACCGAGCCCGTCGAGCGCCCGGCCCCACCCGCGGCCCCACCCGCCGCGCCGCCGCGCGCGCCGGTCGTGCACCAGTCGCGCCTGCCGTCGATCGCACCGCCGCCGTACGTGGCGCACCGGGCCGGCACGATGCAGCCGTATCCGACGCCGCCGTCGGGCACGCGCCGCTGGTGGATCATCGGCGGCGCCGCCGCGGTGATCGCGGCGCTGTCGTTCCTGATCACCCGCGCGGCCCTCGAGCCGCCCGAGCTGCGCCCGGCGGCGAGCGCCCTCGTGGACGCCGGCGTCCCGCTCGACGCGGCCCGCACCGTCAGCCCGGCCCGGGTCCCGATCGACGCCCGCGCGGTCGACGCGCGGCCCCCGGTCGACGCCGCCGTCGACGCGCCGCCGTCGACGCGCCGGTCGACGCGGTCGTCCCGGACGACGCCGCCGCGCCCGCCGACGCGGCGGTCGCCCCCGACGCCGCCGCGCCCACCGACGCCGCGGTCGCCCCCGACGCCGCCGCGCCCAGGCCGGCGCGGAAGAAGCCGGTCACTCCGGCGCGGAAGAAGCCGGCGCCGAAGCCACCGAAGAAGAAGGGCCGCTGAGCGGCCGGCTCCGACGGTACGCGACCAGGATCACCGTCGCCCAGATCGCCGCGGTCGTCAGCGACGCGACCAGCGTCACGAGCCCGTTGGCGAGGGTCCACTCGGCGACGACGTCGCCGAGGCGCCGGGTCGTGCGACCGTCGGCGAGCGCGCGGTCCACGCCGCGCTGGGCGAGCACCGCGTGGACCGCCCCGACCGCAGCCACGAGCGGGACCGCGAGCACCGCCAGCGCCGCGGTCGCGACCGGGACCGCCCACGATCGCACCATCCACGCCAGCCGCGCCGGCCGCCGGATCAACGTCGCCAGCAGGTAGACCTTGCCGGCGACGAACACGCCGACCAGCGCGACCCGCACCGCGATCAACGTCGCGAGCGACGCCGGCGGCACCAGGCCCAGCCACGCCGCCAGCAGGCTGACGCCGCCGTGGCGCAGGTCGACCGCCGGCATGAGCCCCATCACCACCAGCGTCAACGCGACGCCGTGCCGACCATGCGCGTGATCCGGATCGGTCACGGCGCCGCCGCGAACTCCCGCACGACCGCGTCGAGCACCTCGGCGCCCCAGCGCAGCCCGGCGATCGGGATGCGCTCGTTGTGGCCGTGGAACATGTCGGCGAACTTGATGCCCGACGCCTTCTCGATCTTCACCGGCGAGAAGCCGTACCAGCGCGCGCCGAGCTGGGTGAAGTACTTGGCGTCGGTGAAGCCGGGGATCATGTACGGCACGACCGTCGCGTCGGGCTCCCGCGCCACCACCTGGCGCGCGATCACGTCGTAGAGCGGCGACGCCACCGGCTCGGTCACCGTCGGCGGCGCCGCCTTCATCACCTCGAGCTCGACGTCGGGCCCCAGCACCGCGCGCAGCTCGCGCAGGAAGTCCTCGGTCGACTGCCCCGGCAGCGTGCGGCCGTCGATCTCGACCTCGGCCACGCCCGGGATGACGTTGGTCTTGCTGCCGGCGCGCACGACCGTCGGCGACGCGGTGTTGGCCAGCAGCGCGCCGAGGCTGCGCGCGATCCCGGCGTCGGGCCGCAGCCGCAGCGCCCGCGCGAGGAGCTCGGGGCGGGTCAGGAGCTTGAGCAGCGGCCGCGCCACCGCCGGCTGCCGCGCCGCCACCGCCTCGAGGAACCGGGTCAGCTGGGCGGTCGGGTGCACCGGCAGCCGGGCCCGACCGAGCGCCGCGATCGCCGTGGCCATGCGCACGACCGCGCTGTCGGCCCGCGGCATCGAGCCGTGGCCGGGCTCGCCGGTCCAGCGCGCGCGCACCCAGCACAGGCCCTTCTCCGCGACCTGCACCGGGTAGAACGTGGCGTTGCCGAGGTGGAGCGAGAACCCGCCCGACTCGCCGATCGCGTACTCGGCGCGCACCAGCTCGGGGTGCTGCTCGACCAGGAACCGCGAGCCCAGATCGCACCCGGCCTCCTCGTCGGCGACGCCGGCGAAGATCACGTCGCGGGCCAGCTGGGGCTTGTCGACCGCGAGCTTGCGCATGATCGCGACGCTCATCGCCGCCATGTTCTTCATGTCGATCGCGCCGCGGCCCCACAGGCAGCCGTCGGCGACCGCGGCCGAGAACGGCGGGTGCGCCCACTTGCTCGGATCGGCCTCGACCACGTCGAGGTGCGCCGACAGGAGCAGCGGCGCGGCCCGACCGTCGCCGCGGTAGCGGGTCACCAGGTTGGCGCGGGTCGGCGCGCTCTCGAGCACCGTGACCTCGTAGCCGACCTCGCGCAGCTTGTCGGCCAGGTAGGCCGCGGCCGGGCGCTCGTTGCCGGGCGGGTTGGTCGTGTCCATGCGCAGCAGGGCCGCGCACATCTCCTCGGCGTCACGCGCGAGCGGCGGTAGCGTCATCGCCGCCGACGATACCCGAACCGGCGCCGATCACACGCCGTCGACGCCCGCATCGAGCGGCGGTCGCGTCATCGCCGCCGACGATACCCGAGCTGGCGCCGGTCACACACCGTCGACGCCCGCGTCGAGCGGCGGGCGCGTCATCGCCGCCGACGATACCCGAGCTGGCGCCGGTCACACACCGTCGACAGCCCGCGTCGAGCGGCGGGCGCGTCATCGCCGCCGACGATACCCGAGCTGGCGCCGGTCACGCACCGTCGACGCCCGCGTCGAGCGGCGCCGGGGCGTCGATCCCGCCGTCGCCGTCCTCGATCATGCACGGCACGGTCTGATCGAACTGGCAGCTGCACATGCAGTCCGACGCGGCCCAGCCGGCGCACCGCGGGCTGACCGTCGTGGTCGTGGTCGCGGTCCGCCCGTCGCTGTCGCGCAGGGTCAGGTCGACCTGCCAGGTCATCGCGTCGAAGTCCGCCGGGCCCGGCACCGGCCCGCACACCGGCAGGTTGACCTGGTCCTGGGTGCCCGACTCCGGCATCGCCCAGCCGTCGCTGCCGAGCACGAACGCCGCCGGCCGCTCCTCGAGCGACAGCACCTGGGTCGCGGTGGTGCCGCGGAGCGCGCCGCTGAGCGACGCGCCGCGCGCGTGGACGTTCTTGGCCCGCACGCCCACGTAGATCACGTACCCGCCCTGATCGGGCGGCTGGATGTCGACCACCGCGCCGGCGGTCGCGTCGACGACGGCGCCGCCGCGCAGCCCGGTCGGCGCCAGCTCGAGCGGCAGCGTGCAGTCGCCCAGGCACGCCGACGGCGGGTCGCTGCAGGCCCCCATCCCCAGCGCGACGAGCGCCGCCGCCCCGACGATGTTCCGGCCGATCGTCGGGCCCGCTCGATCCGCGGGCCCGCCCCGCGCCGATCGCGCGCGCGCCGCTCGATCGTTCGCCGTCGACGCCCGGCTCAGAAGCACGTCACGTCCTGGGTCTTGGGCCAGTAGTACAGGAACACGTTGCAGTGCTCGCTGGTCTCGACCATCGGCCCGAACGTGTAGCAGCAGTCGTTGGCGTGCTGCGGATCGAGATCGTTGAGGACGTCGCAGCCCTCGGCCGGCTCGGTCCACTGGTAGTCGCAGGTCCAGTACACGCCGCCGCCCTGCGGCAGCGCCACCGCCAGGTTCGTCTCCATGTCGGGCTCGGCCCAGTCCTCGCTCTGGTAGAAGCGGTCGCTGTCGGGCGGGCGCGAGGTCGAGACGCCGTCCCAGGCGAAGATCGAGAAGCGCCGACCGCGCGAGTGGAAGTGGCCGTTGGCCGCGGCGACGGTGTGGAGCCCGTCGGGCATGCCGCACGCGCCGCCGTAGGTCGGGCGCGGGTTCGACGCGCAGATCCGGATGTTCTGCTGGGTCGCGAACAGCGTCCCGAGCTCCTGGGTGTCGCCGTCGGTCGAGCGGTACAGGTTGATGCCGCCGCGGCCCAGGTACGGCGTGTCCTGGGTGGCGGCGTTGACGTAGTGGATCTGGAGCATCAGCGTCTCGCCCGGCTCGAACCGGGTCGCGACGCCGGCCGGCAGCGGCCACTCGAGCACCTGCTGATCGATGCTCGACTGCTGGCTGTTGGCGACCAGCGGCCAGTCGGCCCAGTTCGACGACCGCCAGCACTCGCCGGCCTTGATCAGGGTGCCCTGGACCGCGCCGAGATCGACCGGCGCGCCGTCCTCGGGCCGCAGCTGCTGCAGCGTCTTGACCCGGAACACGTTCATGTGGTGGCTGCCGGGGTTGAGCGCGAGCTGCAGCCGATCGACCCAGAGCGCGCCGTCGGGCTGGGCCGGCACCTGGAAGAAGTAGCAGTCCTGGATCTCCTCGCCGGCCGCGACCTCGAACTCGGGCGTGCGGATCCACAGGCCCTGGGCCGGCGTCAGCGTGTCGAGGAGCCAGGGCTCGAACGGCGACTGGTTGTCGCCGCACGCCGCGAGCGCCACGGCGAGCGCCGCCGCGCTCAGGAAGCGAAGGGAAGCCATGGCGCCGATGGTAGCGCCCCGCCGCCGCCGCCGCGCCCTCGACCTCGCGGGTTCGCGCGTCGGTGCGAGCCCCATCACGTCCACGCTCAGGTTTCTGAGGCGCCTCGGACCGCCGCCGTCGGGTTTCCGAGGCGCCCGCGGCCGCTCGGGCTCCGACCGGATGATCCTGAACCGGAGCTCAGACCGTCGCGAACGCGTCGGTCGGGATCTCGAGCGGGGTCTTGTCCTCCTTGCCCACCATCTGCGCCTTCTGCGGCACGGTCGCGACCACGTTGACCGCGTAGAACAGCGCCGCGTACTTCTTGCCGGCGTAGAACGCGCGGTCGGCGTGATCGGCCGGCAGCTGCTCGGCGGCCGCGTCGGCGATCACCGCCGCCTCGAGCAAGAGCCAGCCGATCGCGGTCTCGCTCATCATCTCGAGGAAGCGGTTGGCCGCGAGCGGCACCATCTCCATCTTGCCGCCGCCGAACCAGCCCAGGAACCGCATCGCGGTGCCCATGATGGCCTCAGCCGCCATCGCCAGGTGCGCGCCCGCGTCCTTGTAGGTCGGGTGGTCCTTGAGCGTCGCCGCGAACGTCTGCACGTCCTTGATGAACGCCTGCAGGTTGGCGCCGCCGCGCTGGCCGAGCTTGCGGCCGACCAGGTCGAGCGCCTGGATGTGGTTGGTGCCCTCGTAGATCGAGAAGATCTTCGCGTCGCGCGCGTACTGCTCGACCGGGTGGTCCTTCAGGTAGCCGGCGCCGCCCATCGTCTGGATCGCCGTCGTGCAGATCTGGAACGCCTGGTCGGAGCCGTAGGCCTTGACCAGCGGCACCAGCAGATCGACCTGGCCCTGGTGGTAGGCGTCCTCGGCAGGATCGCCGACCGCGGCGCTGGACTTGTCGAGGTGCAGGCACAGCTTGACGATCAGCGCGCGGATGCCCTCGACCCGCGCCTTCATGTCGAGCAGCATGCGCCGCACGTCGGGGTGCTCGATGATCGGCACGCGCGGCGCGGCCGCGTCCTTCCACTGCTTGATCGACGGGCCCTGCAGGCGCTCCTTGGCGTACTCGACGGCGTTGAGGTACGCCGACGACGCCACCGCTACGCCCTGCACGCCGACGCCGATGCGGGCGTAGTTCATCAGGTGGAACATCTGGGACATGCCCTTCTGCTCCTCGGTCCCGACCAGCTCGCCGATGCAGTTGTCGTCGTCGCCGAAGTTGAGCACCGCCGTCGACGACGCCCGGATGCCCATCTTGTGCTCGATCGACGCGACCTTGACGTCGTTGGACTCGCCGTCGGGGCGATCGCGCGGGACCACGAACAGCGACAGGCCCTTGGTGCCGGCCGGCGCGTCCTCGGTCCGGGCCAGGACCAGGTGCAGGATGTTCTTCGAGAGGTCGTGATCGCCGCCCGAGATGAAGATCTTGGTGCCCTTGATCTTGTACTTGCCGCCCCCCATCGGCGCGGCCTTGGTGGTCGCGCTGCCGACGTCGGAGCCGGCCTGGGGCTCGGTCAGGCACATCGTCGCCGCGTAGGTGCCGTCGTGGAGCTTGGTGCAGTAGGCCGCGACCTGCTCCGTGGTGCCGAAGTGCTGGATGACGTCGGCCACGCCCTGGGTCAGCGCCGGGTACATGTTGAACGCCGTGTTGGCGCCGCACATGATCTCCTCGGCCATCGCGTGCAGCGTGAACGGGCCGGCCATGCCGCCGAACTCCTCGGGGATCGACAGCCGGCGCCAGCCGACGTCGTAGAGCGACGTCCACGCCGCCTTGAAGCCCTCGGGCGTCTTGACCTTGCCGTCGACGAGCTGGCACCCGGTGGCGTCGCCGACCGAGTTGAGGGGGCCGAGCTGATCCTTGGACCAGCTGTAGACCTCGCCGAGGACGGTCTCGACCTCCTCCTGGCCCCAGTTCTCGAACGGGGCCTTGCCGAGGATGTCCTGGAGCTTGAACTGCTCGAACAAGACGAAGCGGACGTCGCGCAGGTCGGCCTTGTAGCGGTTGATCGGCTGGGACATCGGGAACTCCTCCGGTCGGCGTGCGGGGGTCGGATCGTCGGGATGCGCGATCCGAGAGTGAATGAACCGTCATTCATTTATGGCCGACGCGCCGCGTCGCGTCAAGCGCCGTCGGTGCGGTCCGACGCCGCGCTCCCCCGCCAGGCCCACCGCGCGGCCACCCCCTGATAACTACAGAGATTTCAGGCTCTTGCAGACGCTGATCGACGTCAGCGCGCGAACCGGGCGATCGTGCCGCTGCGGTCGAGGGTCAGCGCGCCAGCCGAGGTGAGCTCGATCTGGACCAGCGCGTGCCTGCTGGCGGACAGCCCGACCGCGAACTCGCCGAGGTCGCGCTCGCGCAGCGAGGCGCCGGCGCGCACGTACCAGCGGGCGTGGCCGTCGACGGTGAGGATCGCGCCGCCGGCCGCGGCCGCGATCACGCGGTCGTCGTCGCGCAGGCGGTGCTGCGCCACCTCCGCGATCGTGCCGGCGCTGACGTCGACGATCGTCACCGCGCTGGGTAGCGCCAGCACCACCGCCGAGCCGTCGAGCGGCGCCACGAGGGCGTGCCCGCCGGTCGGCTGGCGCCACGACACGGTGCCCGCGCGGTGGTCGATCGCGCGGATCGAGGCGGCGTCGGCCACGATCAGTCGCGCGCCGGCCCAGGCCCACGTCGCCGGCGCCACGATCGGCTCCTCCCACCGGGTCTCGCCGGTGGCCGCGTCGATCGCGACCACGGTGCGATCGCCGTCGACGACCAGGTACATGCCGTCGCGGTGGCCGGTGCGCTGGGCCACGGCCGTGGCCTCGTAGGGCCGCGACGTCGGCGACGGCGTCAGCCGCCGCTCCCACCGCAGCGCGCCGGTCGCGAGATCGAACGCGCGCAGCTCGTCGCGCTCGGCCGAGCGCGTGATCACGACGCCGTCCCCGACCGACAGCTGGGTGGCGGGATCGAGATCGTCGGCCCGCCAGGCCAGCGCCCCGGTGGCGCGGTCGATCGCGACGACGCGCGCGTGCCGTGACAGCAGGTACAGCCGGGTCGCGTCGACGACCGGCGTGTGATCGATCGTGAAGGCCTCGAACGGCTCGACGTCCGGCACCAGCCGCGACCAGCGGATCGCCCCGTCGGCGGCGGCGACCGCCGCGACGTGCCCGCCCTGGGCCAGGTAGATCGTCTGGCCGGCGCGATCGGCGACCGTCAGGACCCCCGACAGCGCGCTGGTCAGCATGAAGTCGGGCGTCGGGGTCTCCCAGGACGGGTCGCCGTTGGCCACGCGGAAGGCCCGCAGCGCGTTGGGGGCCTCGCCCGGGGCGGGCAAGGTCACCACGTCGCCGGCCAGCGCCAGGCGACTCGACGATGGCGCCGAGGTCGTCGCGCTCCAGTCCGATCGTGCTCGATTCATGACGTACACCCTGCGCTCGAGGTCGTGGCCGCGGCCGGCACCTCGTGCCACGCCGCGCGCGCCGACCCTACCACCGCCGCGCCCGCCGACCGAGCGTGTTGGCGCGCCTTACCGCAAGATCGCGTTGATCAGCACCGTCGGATCGATCGAGCCGACGTAGTCCATGATCTTGTCGACGATCGCCCCGGCGTAGGCCTGGATCATGGCCGTGTAGTGCCCCAGCGTCGACAGCGCCGACGCGATCGCGGCCTGGACCGCCTCCCGGACCTTCTCCTTGAGGGCGTCGGTCGCCGACGCGACGGTGTCCTTGACCGAGTTGATGGCGTTCTGCTTGACCTGGGCGCGGTAGGTCGGGTTCATCGTCGCCCAGTGCCAGTCGCGGGCCCCGCCCGGGGTGGTGCCCTCGTTCTTGGTCGCGTCGGTCATCTGGGGCAGGCGGCTGGTGATCGGCGCCAGCGAGATGAACGGCATGACCTCGCGGGTGGCGTTGGCGGCGCCCTTCTTGGCGACGCCGGCCGCGTGGAGCTGGTGCATGTGCGTGGCCGAGGCGGTGCTGGCGGCGATCGCGATCTTCTCGTTCTCCGCGGAGCCGGCCAGGTTGTGGTCGCCCTTCGACACCCAGTGCTCGCCGGCGTCGTTGAAGGCCTCGACCCCGTGCTCGTTGTCGTAGTCGTGGAGCACCTTGGCCGAGAAGCCGGCGACGCTCGACGCGATGGCCTCGCCGATCTGATCGGCGACCGGGTTGAGCTTGGCGCGGATCGCGGTCTTCATCGCGACCAGGCTGATCGACATCGCCGGGATCTGATCGCCGACCCAGCCGGTCACGCCGCGGACCATCGCCGGCGACGCCGCCGCGATCCCCTGGCGGATCCACGAGGTCACGTCGAGCGAGTTCGGGATCGGATCGACCAGCTTGCCGACCTCGGCCCGGGCCGCGGCCTTGAAGACGCGCTTGTACTCCTCGGCCATGGCCGTGCGCGGCGTGCGCATGTGGCCGGCGGCGAACGCGTCGGTCAGGTAGTGGAGCGCGCCCGCGTCCATCGCCACCGCCGCGCCGCCGAACGGCTTGCCCTGCATGCCGTCGAGGAACGCGCGCTGGCCGGCCGACAGGTGCATCGTCAGCCACTGACCGATGTTCATGCCGAACTTGCCCTTGGCCGCGTCGATCTCGGGCTTGTAGGCGGCGTTCATCGTGGCGGCGCCGTCGAACAGCGCGTCGCTGTCGGCGCTCTGATCCGAGAAGTGATTGAAGTTGGCCGACGCCAGCCCCAGGTACTCCGTCGCCCGGGCGCCGCGGCCCGCCAGCATGATCGGCCCGTTCGAGTCGGGCTCGGGGTTGTTCGCGGGATCGCGCAGGTGGGCCGCGCGCAGGCGCCCCTCGCGCTGGAGGATGCCGTAGTACTCCATGATCAGCGCGGGGTTGGACGTGCAGGTGCGCTCGAGCTCGGCCCAGGTACCGAAGAAGTCGCCCTGCATCGCGGTGAACGCGCCGGCCGGGAGCGTGACCCCGCCGACCGTCACCTGCTGGTCGTTGTAGGCGGCGTTGCCGAGGTCCATGTGCTCGGCGCCCTCGAAGCACATGATCGACTCGGCGCCGACCTGGCTCACCTTGGCCGGCGCGCCGATCATGATCGCGGCCGCGGCCTGATCGGCGTCGACCTCGTGGGCGCTGCCGCGGGCGCCGCGCTCGGACAGCATCGCCACGCCCGGCGCCGCGCCCTGCTGCTGCGCGACGTGGGCCAGCTCGTGGGCCATGACCGGGTTGGCGCTGTTGGAGGCGCCGGCGCCGAGCACGACGTCGGAGCCGTGCGCGAACGCCCGCGAACCCAGCTGGCTGTTGGCGGCGCTGGCCTGCTCGCCCTGGTGGACGCGGACGCCGCCGAGATCGACGCCGAGCGACTGCTCGGCCCGGCCGCGCATGCCGCTGTCGAGCGGGCTGGCCTCGCTGCCACCGGCGAGGAAGCCGTCGAGGCGGAGGTCCTGGGCCTGGCCGCGCTGCGCCGCCGCGCTGTCCGCGTCGGCGGTGGGCGCCTGCTCGGCGGTGACGGGCGCCTCGTGGCCTGATTCGCGCGCGCGTGCTTCAGCGGTCTGCATGTCGTGGCTCCCCCCGCGGACGTTCAGAACAGCGTAGCATGGCGGAGATGGCCACCGACGCGTTCGTGCTGGCGGCGCTCAAGGGCTACGTCGCACGCCACGGCCACCGCCTGGTCCAGGCCGACGGCCGCTTGTCGGACCTCTTCGTCAGCCTGGGCGAGGCCCGCAACCTGATCGGCCTGCCGATGACGCCGCCGGGCCGCGTGGCCCAGCGGGCCGGCTGGCCGTCGCTCGAGGAGACCACGGTCGAGCTCGCCGCCGCCCGCGCGCAGCTCGATCGCGCCGGCGGCACGATCGCCCGGCTGCGCAAGGTGTTCGGCCTCGACGACGAGGAGGTCCGGCTGCTCGTGGTCGCGGCGGCGCCGTACCAGTCGGTCGACGTCGGCCGCCTGTACACGTTCGCGCAGGCCGACTTCACGCTCAAGCGCCCGACCGTCGGCTTCCTGGCCGAGCTGGTGGCCGAGCTGCCCGGCGAGGTCGCGGGGCTGGTGCGGCGGCTGCGCCCCGACGCGCCGCTCGTGCAGCATCGGCTCGTCCGCGTCGACGCGCCGACGGGCTGGGGCGCCGACGCGCCGCTGCTCGCCGCCGCGGTGTCGGTCCCGACCCGCGTGCTCGACGAGCTCGCCGGCTTCGACGCCACCCTGCCCCCGCACCTCGCGGCGCTCGCCGAGGTCGAGCCGGTCGACTGGCCCGGCCCCGACGATCTCATCATCGATCCCCGGGTCGTCGCCGCGGTCGCGGCCGGGGTCGCGGCGCCGCGGCCGCGCATGGTCGTGTCGGGCCCGCGCGGCGCCGGACGCCGCTCGGTGATCTGCAGCCTGGCGCGCCACGGCCTGCGCGCCGGGGTCGTCTCGGTCGATCTGGCGGCGCTCGCCGACGATCGGCTCGGCGCCCTCGATCAGCTGGCCGAGCTGGCGCGCGAGGCCACGCTGCTCGGCGCGGTGCTGCACCTGCGCGCCGACGCCTGGGTCGACGCGCCCGAGCGGGTCGCGCGCGCGACGCTGGGCCTGCGCAGCCTGTTCGCCCATCACCGCGGCGGCATCATGATCACCTGCGACCGCTCGACCGGACCGATCCACGCGATCGCGCCGGGGCTGCACGAGGTCGCGCTGCCGCCGCTGCCGCCGTTCGAGCAGCGGCGGGCCTGGGCTCACGCGCTGGCGTCCTACGCCGACGGCGCCGCGCTCGAGGCCCGCCTGGCCGATCGCTTCAACCTGACCCCGGGCCTGATGATCCGCGCGGTGCGCGAGGCCGCGAGCCGCGGCGGCGGCCAGGTGACCGCGCCGGCGATCATCCACGCGGTCCGGCGCCAGGCCGATCACGCGCTGTCGGAGGTGGCCGAGCCGTTCGCGACCACGCTGACCTGGGACGACGTGGTCCTGCCCGACGACGTGTCCGACGCGATCATCGACATCCTCAGCCACGCCAAGCACCGGGCCCAGGTGTTCGATGGCTGGGGCTTCCGCCGCAAGGTCTCGTACGGGCGCGGGCTGTCGTGCCTGTTCTCGGGCCCGCCCGGCACCGGCAAGACCATGGTCGCGGCGGTGCTGGCCCAGACGCTCGAGCGCGAGCTCTACCGGATCGATCTGTCGCGCGTGACCTCGAAGTGGGTCGGCGAGACCGAGAAGAACCTGGCGCGGGTGTTCGACGAGGCCGAGCGGGCCCAGGTGATCCTGCTGTTCGACGAGGCCGACAGCCTGTTCAGCGCCCGCACCGACGTGAAGAGCGCCAACGATCGCTTCGCCAACAACGAGATCAACTACCTCCTCCAGCGCATGGAGGCCTACGACGGCATGACGATCCTGACGACCAACCTCGACGCCGCGATCGATCCGGCGTTCCGGCGCCGGATCAAGTTCCGCGTCACGTTCCCGATGCCCGAGGCGGCCCAGCGCGCGATGCTCTGGCAGTCGATGCTGCCGCCGAGCGCGCCGGTCGAGGCCGGGCTCGAGTTCGACGAGCTCGGCACGCGCTACGAGCTGTCGGGCGGCAGCATCAAGAACGCGGTGCTGCGGGCCGCGTTCCTCGCCGCCGACGCCGGCACCGTGATCACCGCCGAGCACCTGCGGCGCGCGGCCGTGGCCGAGGTCGAGGAGATGGGCCGGCTGGTCCAGTGACCGCGCGCGCCGTGACCGCGATCGAGGCGCTGGGCCGGCTGGTCCAGTGACCGCGCGCCGCGCGCGCCGTGACCGCGATCGAGGCGCTGGGCCGGCTGGTCCAGTGACCGCGCGGCGCGCGCGCCGTGACCGCGATCGAGGCGCTGGGCCGGCTGGTCCAGTGACCGCGCGGCGCGCGTGATCTGGGCGCGCCGCGGCCCGTGACCGCGCGCCGCCGGCCGCGCCCGATCTGATAGCTTCGCGCCATGCCCACGCCCCTCCTCCTCGCCGACAAGGTCGTCATCGTCACCGGCGGCAGCCGCGGCATCGGCCAGGCCATCGCCGGGGCCTGCCTCGACGCCGGCGCCAAGGTCGTGATCGCGTCGCGCAAGCAGGCCGATCTCGATCGCGCCGCCGCCGAGCTCGCCCCGCGCGGCGAGGTCGTGGCGATCGCCTGCCACACCGGCAAGGCCGACGACGTCGACGCGCTGTTCGCGGCCGCGGTCGCGAAGTACGGCCGGGTCGACGGCGCCGTCAACAACGCCGCCACCAACCCGTACTTCGGCCCGCTGATCGACACGCCCGACGCGGCGATCGACAAGACCATCGAGGTCAACGTCAAGGGCTACCTCTACGTCGCGCGGGCGCTGGTCCGCCACGCCCGCACCCGCGACGGCGGCGCGGCGCTGGTCAACGTCGCGTCGGTCGCCGGCCTCCGGGCCGCGCCGATGCAGGGCATCTACGGCGCCACCAAGGCCGCCGTGATCTCGATGACCCAGACGCTCGCGTTCGAGCTGGGCGGCGCCAACATCCGCGTCAACGCGATCGCGCCCGGCCTGGTCGAGACCAAGTTCGCGAGCGCGATCGTCGGCAACCCGATGCTGCGCGACCACGTGATCAAGCGGACGCCGCTCGCCCGCCACGCGCAACCCGAGGAGATCGCCGGCGCCGCGGTCTACCTGCTGTCGGACGCGGCCTCGTTCACGACCGGCTCGGTGCTCGTCGCCGACGGCGGCCTGACCTCGGCGTGAGGGCCCGATGATGACGTTGAAGATCGCGCGCCCGACCGCCGTCCAAGCCGGGCCCATGCCGCGCCTGCTCACCGCCGCCGCCGTCCTCGCCGCCACCGCGACCCTCGCCGCCGCCGGCCCGACCACCGGCTCGATCGTCGGCACGGTGGCGTGGAAGGGCGCGCCGCCGCCACCGACGCCGGTCGATCGCTCGAGCGATCCGGTGTGCGCCAAGACCGCGCGCGGCGCCGAGGACGTCGTCGTCACCGACGGCAAGCTCAAGGACGTGCTCGTGCGCATCGCGATCGGCGGCGCCGCCGCGGCGCCCGCGCCGACCGCGCCCGCGCTGATCGCCCAGAGCGAGTGCATGTACGGCCCGCGGGTGGTCGGCGTCGTCGCCGGCCAGACCCTCGAGATCCGCAACCTCGACGCGACGTTCCACAACGTCCGCGGCAACCTCGTCAAGAAGGTGCTGTGGAACCTGGCCCAGCCCAAGGGCGCGGCCCCGCTCGTGCGCGACAAGCTCGGCGCGCCCGGCGACGTCGTGTCGCTGCACTGCGACGTCCACCCGTGGATGGCCGCGTGGGTCGTCGTCCACGACCACGCGTTCTTCACCGTCACCGGCGCCGACGGCGCCTTCACCTTGCCCGACGTCCCGCCCGGCACGTACACCGTCGAGGCCTGGCACCCGACGCTCGGCCTGCGGTCCGCCAAGGTGAAGGTCAAGAAGGGCAAGGCCGCGCGGGCGACCTTCACGTTCGCCGCGCCGCCCGCGGCCAGGCCGTAGCGCGGGCCGCGGCCGCGACCCAGCTCGGGGCGGCGAAGCAGGGTTACACTCGCGCCGATGGCGCAGCCCGATCCGCTCGACGTCGGCTTGGTCGGCGCGACCTTGGCCGGCCGCTACGAGATCCTCGAGGGGATCGGGCGCGGCGGGATGGGCGAGGTCTACCGCGCGTTCGATCGCGAGCTCGACGAGGTGGTCGCGCTCAAGGTGGTGCACGCCGCGGTGGCGCGCCTGCCGGGCGTGGTCGAGCGGTTCCGCGCCGAGGTCAAGCTGGCGCGCCGGGTGACCCACAAGAACGTGGCCCGCACGTTCGAGCTGGGCCTGGCCGACGGCGAGGTGTTCCTGACGATGGAGCTGGTGACCGGGCCGTCGCTGGCGGCGCGCCTCGAGCACGGCCCGCTGCCGGCCAGCGACGCGATCGCCGTCGCGGTCGAGCTGTGCGACGCCCTGGCCGCGGCCCACGCGGTCGGCGTCGTGCACCGCGACCTCAAGCCCGACAACGTGCTGCTCGCCGACGACGGCCGGGTAGTGCTGACCGACTTCGGCGTCGCCAGCCTCGCCGCCTCGACCGATGACACCGCCAGCGGCACGCCGCGCTACATGGCGCCCGAGCAGGCGCGCGGCGAGGCGCCGACGGCCCAGGTCGACGTCTACGCGCTGGGCCTGGTGCTCTACGAGATGCTGACCGGCGTGCCGGCGTTCGTCGGCGGCCTGGGCACGGTGCTCGACGCCAAGCAGGCGCCGGTGGCGCGCCCGGCCAAGCTCGACGAGCTCGAGCCGGCCCTGGCGGCGATCATCGCGCGGGCGATCGCCACCGATCCGGCGCAGCGGTGGGCCGGGGTCGCGGCGCTGCGCGCGGCGCTCGCGCCCGATCAGCCGACCGCGCGGGCGAGCGCGCCCCGTCGCCCCGGCACCTCGCCGCTCGGGCTGCCGACGGTGCAGGTGCTGCCGGCCGAGGCGCCGGCCGAGCTGGCGCCGCTGGTGCTGGGCCTGCACGCCGAGCTGCTGCGCCGGCTGGCGCGCCGCGGCCACCTGCGGCTGATGCGCGGCCACGCCCGCGACCTGGCCGACGGCGCCTGGGTCAACGTCGTCGGCGTCGTCGGTCGCGGCGCGGTGGTCACCGTCCGGCTGCCCGACCGGACCGATCGCCTCGAGCTCACCGTCGCGCTCGACGTCGACGCGCTGGTGGCCGGCGCCGAGCTGGCCAGCCGCCTGATCGCCGCCGCGGTCGGCGCCGGTCCCGAGCGCGGCGCCGACGAGGTGCCGATCCCGACCGAGGCCCGCGCGCACCTGTGGCGCGCGATCGAGCGCAGCCGCCACGACGAGCGCGATCGGCTGGCCGCGCACGACGACTTCCAGGCGGCGGCGCGGCTGGCGCCCGACGACACCCGCATCATGGCGCACCTGGCGATGTGCGAGGTGCGCGGCGCGTTCTTCTCCGAGCCGCCGGACCCGGACCAGCTCAACCGGGCCACCGCGCTGGCGACGCGGGCGGTCGCGCTCGCGCCGCACCTGGCCGAGGCCCACCTCGCCCACGGCCGGGTGCGCCTGCACCACGGCGACGCCACGGCCGCGGCGGTCCACTTCCGCACCGCGATCGCCTGCGCCCCGTACCTGACCGATCCGCACGAGTGGCTGGGCCGGATGCTGCTCGAGAGCGGCTTCCTGGTCGAGGGCCTGGCCCGCATGACCGACGTCCTGGCGATGGACCCGGACCTCGAGTTGCCGCGCTGGGACCTGGCCCGGGCCTACGCGCTCGAGGGCCGCTGGGACGAGCACGACCAGCTGATCGGCGCGACGCGCGACCCGGGCATGTCGTCGCGGCTCGCGGTGGCGCTGCGCACCGCCGGCTGGCGCAACGATCGCGCGACGATCGCGCGGATCCGCGATCTCACCGCCCAGATGCCCGAGATGCCGATGTTCGAGCGCTCGCTGATCTTCGCGGTGTGCGACGCCGTGCTCGCCGACCGCTGGGCGGCGGTGCGCGATCAGATCGTCGGCGTCGTGACCATGGGCGCGGCCGTCGGCGGCGCCCGCCGGCGCGCGTTCGTCGGGCAGATCGTGTGCGAGGTCGCGGCCGGCTCGAACGACCTCGACACCGCGTTCGCGATGCTCGGGCTGGCGGTCCAGCACGGCCTGTTCGATCGCCACTGGCTCGAGCGGTGCCCGCTGCTCGACGCGGTGCGCGCCGACCCGCGCTACCCACCCCTCCACGCCCGGGTCAGCGCCCGCGCCCACGCCATCCTCGACGCGCTCTACGGCGACCACGCCCACCGCGCCACCGCCGACACGCTCCTGGTCGCCAGCGCGACGCCGTGACCCGGGCGCGCGCCGGACCGGTCGGCCGGCCGGCGAGGTGACCTGGCGCACCCCAGCCGCCCGCGGCGCCGCCGGCGTCCGCGCGCGCTGGTAGCATGCGCGCTCCTCGGAGGTCCGCATGCGCCGTCGCGTCGTCCTGCTCTCGCTCGTCACCCTCGCCGCGCTGGTCGCGACCGCCGCGGCGGACACGATCATCGCCGGCGGCAACGTCATCAACCAGACCTGGACGCCGGCCGGCAGCCCGTACGTCATCCAGGGCGACGTCACCGTGCCGACCGGCGCGTTCCTGACGATCGACGCCGGCACGACCGTGCAGTTCGCGTCGACCGACAGCCAGGCGTCGGGCCTCAGCACGACGCGGGTCGAGCTGACCATCAAGGGCACGCTTTCGGTCAACGGCACGACCCTGCAGCCGGTGACGATGTCGGGCACCGCAGCTGGATCCTGGTACGGCCTGGTGATCGACACGCAGGCGGTCAGCGTCACGGTGGCGGGCCTCGCGATCACCAATCCGATCCGCGGCATCAGCTACGCGGCCACCGGCGCGTCGTTCGCGTCGGACAACGTCACGGTCCAGGGCGCGTCGCAGTACGGCCTCTACGTGTCGGCAGGTGCCCCGACCGTCTCGGGGTTCTCGTCGATCAGCGCCAACAACGCCGGCGCCTACGTCGACGCCGCCGGCTCGCTCACGCTCACCAACTGCGTCCTGCGCAACAACCTCTCGGCCGGCATCTACTTCGCCCCGACCTCGGCCGCCCGCGCCCTGACCGTCACCAACTGCTCGATCAACAACAACGGCTCGTACGGCATCCGCACGCTCGCCTCGAACCCCGGCACCGTCGCCGTCACCAACTCGATCGTCACCAACCACGGCGCCTACGGCGTCGCCCGCAGCGACGCCTCGACCGTCACCACCACCTACTCCGACGTCTGGGGCAACTCCACCAGCAACTTCCTCGGCGGCAGCCAGAGCAACGTCATCGCCTCCAACCCGTTGTACGTGTCCGCGACCAACCTGCGCCTGACCTCCAACTCACCCGCGCGCTTCGGCGCGATGGGCGGCGGCGACCAGGGCGCGCTGCCGTACATCGCCGACGCCACCCCGGCCTCCACGGCACGCTCTGGCCCAGCACCGCGCTCACCCTCGCGGGCAGCCCGTACACCGTCGCCGGTGACCTCACCGTTGGGCCGGGCGTCACCCTCTCGATCCCCGCCGGCGTCACCTTGTCGTTCGCCTCGACCGACCTCATGGCCGCCGGGCTCAGCACCACCCGCGTCGAGCTCGAGGTCGCCGGCACCCTGCTCGCCGACGGCACGCCCGCCAGTCCGATCAACCTCACCGGCGCCAGCGCCAGCGCAGGCAGCTGGTACGGCCTCGAGTTCCTCCCGACCGCGACCGGCTCGGCCGTCGACAACCTCGTCATCTCGTACCCGATCCGCGGCCTCAACCTGGCCGCCGCCGCCGCCAATACGCTCGCCGCGATCACCGTCCAGAACGCCTCCCAGTACGGCCTCTACGCCTCCGCCGGCGCCCCGACCGTCGACGCCTTCATCTCGATCAGCGCCAACAACGCCGGCGCCTACGTCGACGCCGCCGGCTCGCTCACGCTCACCAACTGCGTCCTGCGCAACAACCTCTCGGCCGGCATCTACTTCGCCCCGACCTCGGCCGCCCGCGCCCTGACCGTCACCAACTGCTCGATCAACAACAACGGCTCGTACGGCATCCGCACGCTCGCCTCGAACCCCGGCACCGTCGCCGTCACCAACTCGATCGTCACCAACCACGGCGCCTACGGCGTCGCCCGCAGCGACGCCTCGACCGTCACCACCACCTACTCCGACGTCTGGGGCAACTCCACCAGCAACTTCCTCGGCGGCAGCCAGAGCAACGTCATCGCCTCCAACCCGTTGTACGTGTCCGCGACCAACCTGCGCCTGACCTCCAACTCACCTGCGCGCTTCGGCGCGATGGGCGGCGGCGACCAGGGCGCGCTGCCGTACATCGCCGACGCCACCCCCGGCCTCCACGGCACGCTCTGGACCAGCACCGCGCTCACCCTCGCGGGCAGCCCGTACACCGTCGCCGGTGACCTCACCGTTGGGCCGGGCGTCACCCTCTCGATCCCCGCCGGCGTCACCTTGTCGTTCGCCTCGACCGACCTCATGGCCGCCGGGCTCAGCACCACCCGCGTCGAGCTCGAGGTCGCCGGCACCCTGCTCGCCGACGGCACGCCCGCCAGTCCGATCAACCTCACCGGCGCCAGCGCCAGCGCAGGCAGCTGGTACGGCCTCGAGTTCCTCCCGACCGCGACCGGCTCGGCCGTCGACAACCTCGTCATCTCGTACCCGATCCGCGGCCTCAACCTGGCCGCCGCCGCCGCCAATACGCTCGCCGCGATCACCGTCCAGAACGCCTCCCAGTACGGCCTCTACGCCTCCGCCGGCGCCCCGACCGTCGACGCCTTCATCTCGATCAGCGCCAACAACGCCGGCGCCTACGTCGACGCCGCCGGCTCGCTCACGCTCACCAACTGCGTCCTGCGCAACAACCTCTCGGCCGGCATCTACTTCGCCCCGACCTCGGCCGCCCGCGCCCTGACCGTCACCAACTGCTCGATCAACAACAACGGCTCGTACGGCATCCGCACGCTCGCCTCGAACCCCGGCACCGTCGCCGTCACCAACTCGATCGTCACCAACCACGGCGCCTACGGCGTCGCCCGCAGCGACGCCTCGACCGTCACCACCACCTACTCCGACGTCTGGGGCAACTCCACCAGCAACTTCCTCGGCGGCAGCCAGAGCAACGTCATCGCCCAGAATCCCCAGTTCGTCTCCCCCACCGATCTGCGGCTGCAGTCGTCGAGCGTGTGCATCGACGCCGGCACCGCGGCCGGCGCGCCGGCGGCCGACATCCGCGGCACCAGCCGGCCGCTCAACGGCGACGGGCTGGGCGGCGCCGAGTTCGACCTGGGCGCGTACGAGTTCGTGCTGACGGTGGTGTGCGGCAACGGCGCCGTCGAGCCCGGCGAGACCTGCGACAGCGGCGCCGCCAACGGCACCTACGGCAACTGCAACAGCACCTGCACCGGCCTGGGCCCGCGCTGCGGCGACGCCGTGACCAACGGCCCCGAGACCTGCGATGACGCCAACACCATCGACACCGACGCGTGTCGCAACACCTGCGTCGTCGCGACCTGCGGGGACGGCGTGGTCCGCACCGGCGTCGAGACTTGCGACGACGGCAACCTGCTCAACACCGACGCGTGCCTCAACACCTGCGTCCCGGCGACCTGCGGCGACGGCTTCGTCCGCACCGGCGTCGAGACCTGCGACGACGGCAACACGATCGACACCGACGCGTGCCGCGCCACGTGCGTCCCCGCTACCTGCGGCGACGGCGTGGTCCGCACCGGCGTCGAGACCTGCGACGACGGCAACGTCAGCAACGACGACGCCTGCCTCGCCACCTGCGTGCCCGCCACCTGCGGTGACGGCTTCGTCCGCACCGGCGTCGAGCAGTGCGACGACATGAACTCCGACAACACCGACGGCTGCGTCGGCACCTGCGTCAGCGCCCGCTGCGGCGACGGCTTCGTCCACAACGGCGTCGAGGCCTGCGACGACGGCAACACGATCGACACCGACGCGTGCTCGAACACCTGCGCGTCCCCGACCTGCGGCGACGGCGTGATCCAGGCCGGCGAGGAGTGCGACGACAACAACACGATCGACACCGACGGCTGCCGCAACACCTGCGCGCTGGCCCGGTGCGGCGACGGCGTCATCCACGTCGGCGTCGAGCAGTGCGACGACGGCAACACGGTCAACACCGACGCGTGCACCGCGACCTGCCAGACCGCGACCTGCGGCGACGGCATCCTCCACGTCGGCGTCGAGGAGTGCGACGACGCCAACGGCGACGACACCGACGCCTGCGTCGGCACCTGCATCGCCGCCCGCTGCGGCGACGGCTTCGTCCGCGCCGGCATCGAGGCCTGCGACGACGGCAACACGATCAACACCGACGGCTGCACCAACGCCTGCGCGCTGTCGTCGTGCGGCGACGGCGTGGTCCAGGCCGGCGAGGAGTGCGACGACGCCAACCTGGTCGAGACCGACGCCTGCCGCAACACCTGCCTGGCCGCCCGCTGCGGCGACCTGGTCGTGCAGACCGGCGTCGAGGGCTGCGACGACGGCAACACGATGGCCGGCGACGGCTGCAGCATGACCTGCCAGGTCGAGTCGACCGTCGACGCCGGCGTCGACGCGCCGACCGGCCCCGACGCCGGCACGCCTGGCGAGGGCGACGGCGGCGGCTGCTGCTCGACCGGCCGCGGCGGCCGCGAGACCGGCGCGCTCGGCGCGCTGATCGTGGCGCTCGCGATCGGCCGGCGTCGGCGGCGCGTCGCCTGAGCCGCAGGTCATCACGCCGGTCGCCCGAGCCGCAGGTCGCCGCGCGCAGGTCGCCCGAGCCGCAGGTCGCCGCGCGCAGGTCGCCTGAGCCGCAGGTCGCCGCGCCTGAGCCTCAGGTCAACGCGCCCCATCCTCAGGAATCTGCGGACCCCACCGTGCGATTTCACGGGTCTGGACGCGCCGGCCGTAGGGTCAACTGACCTGAGCGATGGGACAAGTTCCCCATCTTCCAGGCAGTTACGAACGCGGGCAGACTCCGATCATGAAGCGAGCCCTGGGTACGGCGATCCTCACGGCGGCCCTCGCGACCGCCGCGTGCGGCGGCGATGACGGCGGCAACGGCGACGGCGACGGCGGCGGGCCGGTCGACGCTGGGGTCGGCGACGGCGATGGCGGCGACGGCGACGGCGGCGTCCCGACCTGCACGTTCACGCCGACCGGCAACTTCGATCCCCAGGTCGAGTGCCGCTGGGACGCGCCGACGATCGCCGAGGGCTACGCCGCGTTCGACGACGTCACCATGACGCCGACGGTGATGAACCTGACCGACGACAACGGCGACAACCAGGTCACGCTCGACGACATCCCCGACATCGTCTTCGTGTCGTACCGCGATCAAGAGGACCGGCTCAACGTCGGCGGCGTGCTCCGGGTCGTGTCGGGCGCGTGCGGCGCCGACGGCCGCCTGGCCCAGCACTTCGTCGTCGGCCCCACCCAGATCGAGGCCGACACCGGCCAGGCCGGCATCTACTTCGATCCGTCGGGCGGCGTCGCGCTCGGCGACATCGACGCCGACGGCTCGGCCGACATCGTCGGGTCGCTCAAGGGCGGCGGCACGATCGCGCTCGGCCGCGACGGCCACGTGCTGTGGATCAACCGCACCGCGCCCAGCGGCGCCGACACCTTCCCGCGTCGCAGCCGGCGCTGGCCGATCTCGACGGCGACGGCAAGCCCGAGGTGATCCAGGGCCGCGTGATCCTGAACGGCGAGGACGGCACCGTCGCCGGCACCGGCACCGGCGACCTCGGCGTCAACGGCTTCCTCGGCCCGGTCGCGGCCACCGGCGACCTCGACCTCGACGGCCTGCCCGAGGTGCTGGCCGGCGGCACCAGCTACGACCCGCTCGGGATGATCCGGTGGGCGTTCACGTTCCCGGTCGCCGCCACGACCGCGCTGTGCCAGCAGCTCCCGTGCGACGGCTTCACCGCCACGGGCAACTTCGACGCCGACGACGAGGGCGAGGTCGTGATCGTCCGCGGCGGCACGATCTACATCCTCAACCACGACGGCACCGAGCTGATGCGCGCCGGCGCGCCGGTGCGGATCGCGATCCCCAAGGACGACTGCACGAAGAACGAGGGCGGGCCGCCGACCGTGGCGGACTTCGACGGCGACGGCCGGGCCGAGATCGGCGTCGCCGGCGCCGACTTCTACGTCGTCGCCGACCTCGACTGCCTGGGCGCGCCGACGCCGGCCGGCTGCTCGGACCCCGGCATCCGCTGGAAGGTGGCGAACTTCGACTGCAGCTCCCGCGTGACCGGCTCGAGCGTGTTCGACTTCGACGGCGACGGCTCGGCCGAGGTGGTCTACGCCGACGAGCAGAACTTCCGCATCCTCGACGGCACCACCGGCGCGGTCCGCCACTCGATCCCCAACAACTCGCGCACGCGCCTCGAGATGCCGATCGTCGCCGACGTCGACAACGACGGCAACGCCGAGGTGGTGTTCGTCGAGAACTCGGTCGCGACCGCCGGCGCCAAGCAGGGCCTCCGGGTGATCGGCGACTCGACCGACAGCTGGGCCGCGACCCGGCGGGTCTGGAACCAGCACGCGTACCACGTCAGCAACATCAGCGAGCTCGGCGTGATCCCGACCCACGAGCTGGCCAACTGGCGGATCGACTCGCCCAACACCGTGTCGGGCAAGATGAACAACTTCCGCCAGAACCTGCCCGACTTCGACGCCCTGGCCGCGCCCGACCTGACCGTGGCGCTGGCGCTGATCCCGGTGGGCTGCGAGCTCGAGGCCCACGTCTGCAACGTCGGTGACGTGGTCGTGGGCATGGGCGTGCCCGTGCACTTCTACGACAACACCTCGATGGCCGAGATCACCTGCGAGGGCGGCCCGCTCACGACCCCTGGCCCGCTGGCGCCGGGCGCGTGCGTCGACGTGAGCTGCGTGTGGCTGGCGGCGCCGGCGACGATCGACGTCCGCGCGTGCGTCGACAACGCCGGCTACGACTGCGGGTCGGCGGCCGGCAGCCAGAACAACGAGTGCCACGAGGACAACAACCGCGACGACCGCGACGGCCCGTTCGCGTGTACGCCGATCGGGTGATCGCCGGTGACCGCGGGTGATCGCGGGTGGCGGCGGGTGCGGCGGGGACCACTTCTCGCGAGCGCGCGTGACCCCGCGTCCGCAGGGAGCGCCGGACGCGCGCGTGACCGCGACTGACCGCGCGTGACCGCGCGCGACGCCGGTGAGCGCGACGGCGGTCAGGGCGCGGTGAGGTAGACGTCGACGCAGCTCACCGACTCGGCCACGAGCGAGCCGGCCAGCGCCACCGCGCACACCTGGTTGCGCCCGCGCCGGAACGCCAGGTCGGTCACGGCCACGGTGCCGTCGAGGCCGGGGCTCGCGTCGCCGGCGGCGGTGTCGTTGAGCCGGATCGGGAAGGCGCGGCCGGGCTGGCCCGTGAGCGTGAGCGAAGTCAGGCTGGGGGCGATCACCGGCGTGGTCGTCGCCCAGGCCGGGCCGCGGATCGCGCCGGGGTTGGCCGCCATCGCGCCGACGTCACCGCTGCCGACGTCGATCCGGATCCGCCCGACGCCGCCGCGGCCTCCAGCGTTGGTCGCGCCGGTCGAGGCGCCGCCGCCGGGCGCCGACAGCCACGCGCCGGCCGCGGTGATCACGCCGCCGGCGCGGACCAGGATCGCGCCGCCCGAGCCGCCGCCGCCGCCGCCCGAGCCGCCGTTCGACGTGCCGCCCGCGGCCGCGATCGCGCCGGCGCCCTCGACGACGATGTCGCCGCCGGCCGACAGCGCCACCACGCCGCCGCCGCCACCACCCACGCCGCCCATGCTGGTCAGGGCCGCGCCGCCGCCGCCGCCGCCGTTGCCGCGGTTGCCGGCGGCCCCGGTGACGCTGACCAGCGGCACCAGCATGTCGTTGCCGGTCACGCCGCCGGGCCCGCCGGCGCTGTCGCCGCTGCCGCCGGTGCCGGCCGCGCCGAAGCCACCGCCGCCGCCGCCGCTGCCCGACAGGCCGAGCCCGTTGTTGGTGGTGCCGCGGCTGCCGCCGCCGGGCGTGTAGTCGCCGTCGGTGGCCGCGGCGCCGCCCGCGTTGCCGTGCGGACCCGGCGTCGTGCCCTGGGCGCCGCCGTCGAGGCGCGCCGCGACCCGCACGTCCGCGGTGGCGACCAGGCGCACCGGATCGGCGCCGGTCCAGCGCACGTCGCCGGTGATCTCGATGCGCGAGTACACCTGGGGCATCGCGCTCGCGGTCGCGGTCGGTCCGGTGAGGGTCAGCTCGGCCAGGCCCAGCACCGTGACGTCGATCGTCGCGGCGACCGCGCCCTGGGTCACGGTCAGGCGCAGCGTCCGCATCGCGCCGGCGCCGAGATCGGTGAGGACCGGCACCCGCAGCTCGAGCGCGGCCTCGGTCCCGTCGGCGCTCGCGACGAAGCCGGTCACCGTCGGCGTGTCCCCGCCGCCGATCAGCTCGGCGGTCACGACCGCGTCGCCGACCAGGCTCTGACCGTGGAGGACCACCAGCACCGGCCGACCGCCGCCGGCGCCGACGCCCTCGGCCACCGACGCCGGCTCGACCGAGGCGAGCGTCAGCAGCGTCGGATCGGCGTCGATCGGCACCGCGTCCACGACCGGCGCGTCGGTCGCGTCGGTCGGCGGCGGCAGGTTGTCGGCGTCGTAGACGATGGTGCAGGCGCCGCACAGCGCGGCCAAGCCGAGGATCAGGGGACGGGGCACGAGCTCACGGTAGCGCGGTTGGCGGGATGCGGGATGGGCCTCACGGTCAGCTCACGGTCGCGATGTGGGAGGTGCGTCTCCCGCATCTCACGGACGCCTCTCTGGTCAGGTGGCCTGGGGCACCGCATGGTGGTGGGATGATCACGACGAGCTGGACCGAGCCCACGTGACCGATCCTCGCAGCGCCTCGACGCTTCTGGTCCCGTCGCGATGGCATCGCACAGACGGCTTGGGCACGATCACGACCATGGCTCGGTGTGTGCTGTGTTCGATGCCGTCCGGCCGGGGCCTCCTGTGCGACGGTCACCGCAAGGCCATCGGCAAGAGCGGCCTCACGCCCGAGCAGATCGCCGCGCGCCGCGCGACCGGCGCCGCGAGCCTGATCGACGCCTGGGGCGTCGGCTGGGCGGTCGGTGATCCGTGCGTGGTCGGCCGGGTGCTGGCCGATTGCGATCTCACGCTGCTGCACGCGTCGGTGTCGTCGCAGCACGCCCGGCTCGAGCGCCTCGACGGCGTCTGGCGCCTGGTCGACCTGGGGAGCCGCAACGGCACCTACGTCGACGGCGTCCAGATCGAGGTCGCGCCGCTCGCCGACGGCGCGCGGCTCCGGTTCGGCGAGGTCGACCTGTACTTCGTCGAGCGCGCCGTCGCGAGCGCCGCGTCGCCGGCGGGGCCCGGCCGGACCGCCCCGAGCCGCCGCGATCAGCTGGTCTTCACCGCCGCGGTCACGACGCCGACCGGCGCCCGGGTCGAGCTGGCGCAGCGGATCGAGGGCGGCGTGGTGCGCGTCGCGGGCACGCGGCTCGAGCTGGCGCGGCTCGAGTTCCACCTGCTGCAGCTCCTGACCGAGGCCCGCCGCGACGCCGTCACCCCCGAGCTCGCGTACGTGCCCTGGACCGCGATGGCCGAGCGCCTCGAGTTCCGCTCGCGCGACGCCGACAGCGAGAACGTCCGCGAGCTGGTGCGCCGGGTCCGCCGCAAGCTCGAGCAGGCCGGCCTGCCGGAGCTGATCGAGTCCCGCCACGGCGTCGGCTACCGCCTGGCCGCCGCGCCGGAGGTCACGCGATGACGGCCGCGCGGATCATCGCGGCGCTCGTCGCCGCCGCGGCGACCGTCGCGCTCGCGCCGGCGGCGCGGGCGCAAGCGCCGGCGACCACGCGCGTCGCGGTGATCGTCGACCTGGTCGCCAACGTCACGCCCGATCGCGCCACCGAGCTGGGCGGCGCCGTGGCCGACGCGCTCGAGCGCGCGCTGGTGGTCGACGCGACCGGCGGCGCCGACGTGGCGCGCCGGCTGCCGGCCGAGGGCGTGCCCGACGACTGCGTGGCGGAGGCCGCGTGCATCGCCAGCCTGGCCCACCGGCTCGACGCGACCGAGCTGCTGTTCCTGGCGATCGTGCAGGTCGGCACCACGGTCCAGATCGACGCGACCTGGGCCAGCGCCGCGACCGGCGAGACCCGCTCGCGCCCGCGCATCGATCTCGAGGCGGACGCGCGCGCCGGCGAGGTGTTCGCGGCGGCCGCCGAGCGGCTGCTGCCGCACGTCGAGCACCGGTCGGCCGTGGTCATCGCGCCGCCGCCGCGACCGACCGAGCCGCGGCGCCGCATGACGACCGCCACCTGGGCGCTCGGCGGCGGCGCCGTCGCCGCGCTCGCCGGCAGCGTCGGACTCGGCCTGTCCGCGCGCGCGACCTACCAGCGCTGCGACAGCGATCCCGATCGCTGCGACGCCGACGATCGCGCCGGCCTGCGCACCCGCGCGGTCGTGGCCGACGTGCTCGGCGCGGGCGCGCTGGTGGCCGGCGGCGCCGCGCTGGTGCTGTACCTGCGCTCGGCGCGCGCCGACGGGCCGCGGCCGGTCCAGGCCTGGATCACGCCCGTGCGGGCCGGAGCCATGGCGGATGTCCGCGTCGAGTTCTAGCGCGGCGGCGCCGAGCCGCGCGAGCTGCCCCGCGTGCAAGGCGGTGTTCCGCGGCGACTTCCGGCGCTGCCCCAACGACGGCGGCCTGCTGGTCGAGAGCGACACCGATCCGCTGGTCGGCACCGTGCTGGCCGAGCGCTACCAGATCGAGGCGGTGCTCGGCGACGGCGGCCTGGGCCGGGTCTACCGCGCGCGCCACGTGCGCATGTCGCGCCGGTTCGCGATCAAGGTGCCGTTCGGCGAGGTCGGCTACGATCGCAAGTCGCGCGCGCGCCTCGCCAACGAGGCCGAGGCGGCCAGCCGCCTCGACCACCCGAACGTGATCGGCGTGATCGACGTCGGCGAGACCCCCGCGGGCCTGTTCTACCTGGCGATGGACCTGGCCGACGGGCCCAGCCTGGCCGAGCTGGTCGCCGACGATCAGATCGCGCCCGACCAGATCCTGACGCTGCTGGTCCAGCTCGCCGACGGGCTCACCCACGCCCACGAGCGCGGCCTGGTCCACCGCGACCTCAAGCCGGAGAACGTCGTCGTCACGACCGCCGCCGACGGCACGATGCTGCCGCGCGTGATCGACTTCGGCCTGGCCCTGGTCGACGACGGCGAGCCGAGCACGCGCCTGACCACCGAGGGGCTGGTGGTCGGCACGCCGTACTACATGGCGCCGGAGCAGGCGACCGGCGAGGATCTCGATCACCGCGCGGATCTGTTCGCGCTGGGCATCATCCTGTTCGAGCTGCTGGCCGGGTGCCTGCCGTTCGACGGCGCCCCCGCCGAGGTCGCGCGCCAGAACGTGACCGCGCGCCTGCCGACGGTCTTGGCCCGATCGGGCCGCGTGGTCGACCCGCTGCTCGAGGCGCTGGTGACCTGGCTGACCCGCAAGCGCCGCGCCGAGCGCCCGCTGGCGACCCGCGACGTGCTGGCGTTCGCGCGCCGGCTCAGCGCCGGCGATCGCGCCGGCGCCCGCGAGCTCATCTCGCCGCCCTTCCGCCCCCCGGCCGACGCCACGCTGGCGATCGAGCCCGCGCCCGCCCCGCCGCGCCCAGGGCTGGTGGCCGAGCCCGCGGCCGAGCCGCGCGCAGGGCTGGTGGCCGAACCCACGGCCGAGCCCGCGCCGGGCGCGGAGCTGGAGCCCGCGCTCGATCTTCCGCCGCGCCGCCGCCGCTGGCCGCTCGCGGCGCTGGCGCTGATCGCCGTCATCGCGGCGATCGCGCTGGTCGCGTGGCCGCGCTCATCGCCGACGACCGCGCCGGCCGCGATCGCGGTCGTCGATGCCGGCGTGCCGGTCGACGCCGCGGACATCGTCGCGCTGGCGCCGGTCGTCGACGCCGCGCCCGCGGTCGCGCCCCCGGCGATCCCGCTCGACGCCGCGCCCGCGCCGAGCGTGCGCGCCCGCCCGCCGATCGACGCGGCCGTGTCATCACGCCCGCGCGCGCCCGTCGACGCCGCGCCCGCCGCGCCGCCGCCGTCGCCCGCGATCAGCCTCGACGGACTGTCGCTCAAGGCCCAGTACAAGCGCATCGCCACCGAGCTCGACGCCGCGATGTCGCGGCTCGGGACCGATCGCACCGCGGCGCTGCGCCGCCGCTTCGACGCCGTGCCGCCCTACCTCGACGCGGTCCGCAAGCCGACGCTGCGCATCGAGGCCGAGGCCGAGCTGCGCGCGCTGGCCCGCGATCTGAACAAGCTGCCGCGCTGAGCTTCCCGACGGGTGAGGCCGCTCGGTGCGCGGCCCCGCGCGCGGCCATGGGCGCGGTGACCAAGCGCGCCGCCTTCGACCGCCACCGCGCGGCGATCGAGGAGGCGCGCGGTACGCCCGGCATGAAGGTGCCGCTCAGAACGCCAGGCTGACGCCCAGGGTCGCGGCGGCGCCGTGGTCGTCGTCGAGCTGCTCGCCGAGCCCGAGCGACAAGAGCGGCCGCGCCCGGCCGAGCCGCGGCAACGGGTGCAGCAGCTCGGCCCGCCACGCCGGCGCCGGCGTGACGTCGTCATCGAGGGTCGCGCCGAGCCCGAGCCCCAGGCGCAGCGCCAGCTGGCGCCACAGGCCCCAGCGCGTCAGCGTCGCCAGGAAGCCGAAGGTCGACGGCGACGACGGCCGCAGCGTCAGCCCGGCCCCGAACCCGAGCTGGTACCGCGGCGTCAGCGTCAGCCCGACCTGGCCGCGGATCTCGGCGAGGCCGCCGCCGCCGCGGTCGAGGCCCGCCGCCACGCTCAGCTCGCCGCGCGCGTCCCCGACGCCGGCGCTGTTCTGCGCGACGTCGTGCGGGCCGGTCGACCCGTCGATCGTATAGCCCGTCGAGGTCGACGACGTATCGATCATCGGCGCGCGGTCACTGATCTCGATGGTCTCGCCGCCGTAGCCGTCGCCCTGGCTGCCGGCGGCGGAGCCCAGCACCGTCCCGAACGTACGGCCGGTCGGGATGTTGCGGGTGTACTCGTCGGTGATCGACTGCGTGATCACCGGCACCGCCAGCGTCGGCACCGGCTGGCCCTCGACCCGCGGCCGGTCATCGACCGCGACGAACGACGTGTACGGAGACGCCAGCGCGTGGGCCAGCGCGATCGTCGTGATCGCCCCGCGCGCGGCCTCGGCGTCGCCGGTGCGGCCCGCCGCCGCCAGCTCGCGGATGCGGTGCCGCGCCCACAGCCGACCCAGGAGCGCGCCGTCGCCGCCGGCGCCCGGCAGCGCGATGGCCTGCTCGAGCGTCGCGACCTGGTCGCCGATCCGACCGATCACCCGCACCCGCCCGCGCGCGCCCGCGGCGTAGCGCGCGGTCACGACGATCGGCTGGCCCGCGAACAGATCGCCCACGATCGCCGGGGTCACGTCGGTGACGCCCAGCCCCGGGAACTCGACCCGCACGTCGCTCCACATCGGCGCCACCAGCTGGCGGAAGAACCGCGCGATCTGCGGCTCGGGCGGGTCGTCGAGCAGCAAGATCTGCGACGCGCCGTGCCCGTCGCGAGCCATCTCGTCGAGCAGGGACCGGTTGACCGACGAGCCGACGCCGAACGAGAACAGGTGGACGTTGGCCGCCCGGGTCCGCGCGATCTCCGCGAGGATCTCGTCGTCGTTGCCGATGAACCCGTCGGTCATGAAGCAGACGTACCGGACGCGGCCGTCGGTCGGCGGATCGGCCAGGGCCGCGCGGATGCCGGCCAGCATCTCGGTGCCGCCGGCGCTGGCCAGCCCGTCGACGAAGCCCCGGGCCCGGCGCAGGTTGGCCGGCGTCGCCGCCAGCAGGGCGCCACCGTCGAGCCCGCCGACGTCGATCGAGAAGTTGAGGATGCGGATCCGGTCGCCGGGCTGCACGTGATCGAGCGCGTACCGGATCGCCCGCTGGACCAGCGCCAGCGGCGGCCCCGCCATCGAGCCCGAGGTGTCGAGCACGAACACCAGCTCGCGCGGCGCCGCGGCGATCGGCGGCAGCTCGGGCGGCTGGATGATCGCCGACAGGTAGCCCTCGGCGCCGGCGAACCCGGCCAGCACGCCGATGGTGGGCTCGGCGACCTCGACCCGCCAGCGCACCACCAGGTCCTTGTCCGCGGCCGCGGCCGGCGCCGCCAGCGCGATCGCGAGGTGATCGTGATCGAGCTCGGTGGCGATCAGCTCGTGGGTCGGGCTGTCGACCTCGGCCACCGGCAGGCCCGGCTGCAGGTCGAGCCCGAAGGCGAAGACGGTCGCCGGCGCGCCCATCGCCTGGAGCGGCGGCGAGATCCGGGCCGCGTCGGGCACGCGCTCGGTGTCGGCCGCGACGCCGACGCCGGTCCGGGTTCCGGACGGCGCGCCGGGGATGTAGCGCGGGCCGACCACCGTCGGCAGCGCCAGCTCGGTCCAGCCGTCGTGCGGCTCGAGCAGCACGTCGTAGGTCAGCTCGATGTCGATGACCTCGCCCGGCAGGATGCCGCTGACCGACTGGGTGAACACGTTGGGCCGCTCCTGCTCGAGCAGCGCCGCGGTCTGGCCGACCGCGCGCGCCCGCTCGTAGGTGGCCCGGGCGTCCTCGCGCCGCGCGATCTTGGCCACGATCGTCCGCGCGCCGATGCGCATGGTCATGGCGCCGACCGCCGCGCGCTCGGGCAGCGGGAAGATGTAGACCGCCTCGATCGCGGTCGTCGCCGGGTTGGCGAAGTGCTGGGTGTGGCGGACCTGGGCGATCGCGCCGCGGACCGCGACCCGCATGTCGCTCGCGACCAGCGGCAGCTCGGCGCGGACGTTGCCGGCCGCGATCATCTCGAGTCGAGGGTGGTCGTCGGCGCGAGCCGACGCAGCCGCGATCGTCAGCGCGAGCGCGCACAGGAACAGGCGTGCCATGGAGTCCTCCTCCAGGGCCAAACGCCGCGGCTTGGCTCCGGATCCATGACAGCTCCTGGCCCGCCGGCGCGCCCGCGCTCACCCGGGTGTCGCAGGGCCCGAACCCTCGAGGCGCTCAGCCCAGGAAGCCGGGCAGCGCCGCGCGGTCGAGGATCGCCGCTGCGAAGATCGCCCCGAGCCCCATCAGCTGGAGGAAGAACGGGTCCTTGGCCTGGCGCCAGTGGAGGATCAAGAAGAACAGCGACACGAACGGCAGGAACACGCAGCCCAGCCCCCACAGCACGCCCTCGCTGAAGGCGCGGACCAGCATCCACAGACCGCCGACGACGAGGGCGAACACTCCGGCGAGCGCGACCAGGGTGAGCAGTGCGTGCATGCGCGAATCGTGACGCACCCCACCCCGGGGTCAAGCGAAATCGGAACGCCCGCGATCGATCAGCGGAGGCACGCGCGGCGCGCGCGCTCGATCAGCTGAGCCGCCACAGCTCGCTGTACGCGCCGGCCGGCGCGTACGGCGCGCCCGACGCGGTCGCGGTCGACCGTGGCTCGAGCACCAGCAGCCGCGCGCCGGCCTGGCGCACGAACGCGCGCGCGTCGGGGCCGCCGTCGATCACCGCCGACAGCCCGCGGGCCGCGACGATCGGTCGGTAGCCGTGGACCGGCTCGGCGGCGCGGACGTAGGCGACCGCGGGGCTGGCGCCGACCGCGCGCTCGGCGCGCAGCGCGGCGACCACCTGCTCGAGGTCGGTCTCCTCGGCGAAGCTGGTCGAGCGCAGCGGCGCGATGAAGCCCCGCGGCGCCGGACCGCGGCCGTCGACGCGCGCGAACGCGTAGCTGCGGGTGCTCCCGGTGGCGCGCAACGTCACGCGGGTCCCGAGCCACACCGCCTCGGCGTCGTCGGGCCAGCCCGACACGCTCGGCGCCGCGACGAACTCGGTCGCGATCCGGATCGCGTCGTTGCGCGGCAGGCCCGGCGCCTCGGGCACCGGCGCGATCCACGACACGATCGCCGACGCGTCGACGTCGTCGAGGTCGGCCTCGCCCAGCGCGCTCGTCATGGCGCCCGCGGCGTCGGCGCCACCACGGGCACGTCGACCAGGGGCCCGGGCGCGTCCGGCGCGCTGCCGTGCGCGCCGCGCAGGTGCTCGATCAGCGCCGGGCCCAGCTCGCCGCCGACGAAGCCGCGCACCGTCGACTCCCAGAACGACTGGTTCGCGGCCGGGTGGTCGAAGTAGAGGTTCACCGCCCGGTCGATCGCGTCGAGCGCCGGGGCGGTGGCCGCGACGGGGTGGCCCTCGTCGACCTGCGCCCAGCACGCGTTCACCGGGACCCCGACGCCCGTGGTCGCGAGCTGCGCCAGCGCCATCGCGAGGCCGTTGAGCCAGTTGCCCTCCTCGACGTGGCCGCCGCCCGCGTGGGCGTGCGCCTCGCCGGGGCGGTTCTCGATGTCGCCGTGGTCCTTCGCGATCTCGCTGTGGCTCGGCGGCGTGTAGCTGGCCGGCGCGATGCCGGAGTAGTGCCCGGCCTCGCCGCCGCCGGGGGCGCCGGTGCCGGGCCGCGGCCGACCGTTGTCATCGAAGAACTCGCTGACGTTGCCGAAGGTGTCGGCGACGTGCTGGCGGGTCTCGCGGAACGGCCCCGCCGCCACCGGTCGACGGTTACCCGACACGTTGGTCTGGTTGCGGATCGCGCCGATGAACTCGTTGAGGACCGCGGTGCCGGCGTCGAGCGCCGCGTTCCACAGCGTCCCCAGCAGGCCCTCGATCAGCGCGTGGATCTGCTGCTGCGCCATCTCGATCGCCGCGGCCGCCGCCGGGCCGACGACCGGGATGTTGCGCGCGGCCGCCTTGAGCAGATCGAGCGGGCCGTGGCCGTAGGCCCACTGGTACAGCTCGCGCAGCGTGTGCTGGCGCGTGCGCAGCTGCTGCTCCTGCGCCTGCAGCTGCGTGACCAGCCCGCGGATGCCGTCGGCCGCGGCGCCGGTGGCCCCGGTCGCGCCGCTGGCGACCGCGTCGCCGCCGGCGGTCACCGCGCGCGCGCCGCCGTGCAGCGAGGCCGCCGCGTCGCCGCCGACGCCGGTGTGGCGGTGCAGCAGGTCGGCCCCGGCGCCGAGCGTGTCGAGCGCGCCGCTGCCGAGCGCCGCGAGCCCGTGGGCCCCGCCGGCCGCGACCGTGCCGGCGCCGTCGACGACCGCGGCGCCGCCGCTGCCGAGCGCCGAGATCGTGGCGACCGCCGGGTGGATGAAGTCGGCCATGGCCTGGCCGCAGCCGTTGATGTTCGCCGGGTTGGCCGGGTCCATCTCGATGTAGTCCATCGCGGCCAGCATCAGCGGGCTCGGCTCGTCGGGCTTGACCCGGAACGGGTCGAGCGCGCGCCACTTGGCGCTGAGCTCCTCGGCCAGGCTGTCGATCGTGTCGGTCAGGTTGAACGAGCCGGTCGTGATGACCTCGCGGTCGCCGACCGTCAGGTTGGGCGCGGTCGGGTTGCCGTGGGCGTCGTTGCCGTGGACGTGCGAGTCGAGCACGCGCCCGCCGACGCCAGCGACCGAGCTCAGGTCGGCGGTGGTGGCGGCGGTGACGGTGCGGTGGTTGGCCGCGTCGCGGCTCTCGGTGGTCGCGGTCGCGACGCGCAGGCCGCCGGCGCGGACCAGGATGTTGAGCGCGATCTCGCAGAAGTTCGAGTGCGCGAAGTAGTCCTGCAGCGTGTGGACGCCGCTCGAGAACATGCGCGGGCCGTGCAGCGTCTCCTCGGCGGGGCTGCCGTCGGCGTTGTGCAGGTTGCGCTGGGTGCCGAGGCGCGCGGCGTTGCGCAGGGTCTGGGTGCACCAGTCGCGGCTGCCATAGATGTAGTTGGGGATCGCGGTCTCGTCGACCTGGAACGCGGTGGCGTCGTGTCCGTTGACGGCGTCGTGCCCGCCCTCGGCGGTGTGCGAGTTGTGCCGGTAGCGATCGTCGAGGTCAGCGTAGGCCTGGTGGCCGGTGCCGGCCGCGCCCACCGCCGGGTGGGCGCCGGAGATCGACGCCGCCGTGTCGGGGTTGGCGCCGTCGGGGTGACGCGCGGGCGTGCCCGCGGCGCCGCCCTGATCGATCACGTCGGTGCCGCGCAGGCCGGTCGGGTTGTCGATGTGCTCGACCGGATCGTAGGTGCCGAACGACGACAGGTTGATGCCGCGCCCGAAGTCGTTGAGCGCGATCAAGTTGAGGATCTTCATGACCGGCCGGTCGGGCGCGGTCAGGCCGAGGCTCGCGGTGGTCGGGGTCAGGACCTGGGACAGATCGCGCTCCCAGTTGCCCATGCGCGCGGTGCGGACCTCGGCGTCCGACAGCCCGCCCATCCCGTGCAGCGCGGTCTCGGTCAGGCGCGCGTGACCGCCGCCGCCGGCGGTCGGGCCCTCGTCCTGGGCGAAGAAGCGCACCTTGGGCGCGGCCGATGACAGCGGTGCGCGTTGGCCGGCGAGCGCGGCGGTGGCCGCGGCGCTGGCCTCGACCTCATGGACGTCGCCGGTCTGGCCGGTCTCGAGGGCGGCGTGGGCCGCCGCGTCGGCCTGGTGCTCGGCCGGATCGTCGGTGGCGCCGACGCGCTTGGCCTGAGGCGCCGGCTGGCTGCCCTGCTGCGCGACGTGCGCGAGCTCGTGGCCGATCAGGAACTGGCCGCTCGACGAGCCGGGATCGTACTGGCCGGAGCCGAAGAACACGTCGCTGCCGTAGGCGAACGCGCGCGCCCCCGAGGCGTCGACGGCCTGGGACGCGGACGCATCGGTGTGCACGCGGACGCTCGACAGATCGGTGCCGTAGGCGGCGCCGAAATGCTGCTGCACCGGGCCCGGCAAGCTGGCGCCCGAGCCCTTGCCGGCGATCGCCGCCGTGGCGATGTCGCCGCGATCGCCGGCCTGGCGCTGGGCGGCGCCGGCCGCGGGCGCGGCCTTGCGCATGATCGGCAAGGTCGGCAGGCTGGACAGGGTCGGCAGGTGCAGCGCGAACGGGTCGTCGACGACCTCGGTCGACGCGGCGGCGGTCGACGCGGTCGCTGCCGAGGGATCCGTGCTCGCGCGACGCCGCACGGCGAGCCCGTCGGTGCGGGCGCGCTTGCCGGGGGCGGCGCCGCCCAGCGAGTCCGCGCCATCGTCCACGCCCTGTCGGTCGCCGGTCCGATCTCGGGTCATACCCGCCACGACGGACGCCGCCCCGGATCTTCCCCAGAAGAAGGGGCCCGAAAACGACAACCACCTGAAATAGCGCGACAATCTGCTCGTGCACCGCGGTCAGCGTACGACCGACGGCACCGCCGACGGATCGACCAGCGCGGCCCCCACCACGGCCGCGAGCCCCAGGAACTGCAGGAACAGCGGATCCCGCGCCTGACGCCAGTGCACCAGCACATACGCGACCGCGACGGGCGGGATGAGCATGCCCAGGCCCCAGAGCGCGCTGGTGCTGAACGCCTGCCCCAGCATCCACAGGCCCCCCAGCACCATTGCGAGCAGGCCGAGGACGGCCGCGAGCGTGGCGAGGTAGTGCAGCATGCCTTGATCGTGGGCACGCCGCCGAGGTCTCGCAACCGCGGATCCGACGCGACCGAGCGCCGCACGGCGGTGGCGCGGCGCCTGCCAGCGTCCCCGCGGTGACGGGTCAGCGACCGGCGACCTGCGACCGCCGCGGCGTCGACCGCAGCGCGACGAGGACCGTCAGCGACCGCTGGCCGCGTCGAGCCGCGCCTGCGCCCACGCCACCTTGTTCACCAGGATCTTCCAGTCACCGTCGGTGGGCTTGTCGCCCCACTTCGCCAGCTCGGCCTCGCTGGTCTTCAGGTCGGCCTTGGCGACGTCGACGTCGACGTCGGCGCCCGGCACCGCCTGCTCGACCAGCACCTCGACCGCGCCGGCCGGGTCGATCCGCAGGTAGCCGGTCGAGATCGCGTAGCGCGCCTTGGTGCGCTCGCCGATCGTCAGCACGCCCGGCTTGAGCGCGGTCAAGAGCGGCGTGTGGCCCGGCAGCAGCTCGAACTCGCCCTCTTCGCCCGGCGCGGTCAACGCGTCGGTGTCCTCGTGGGCGATCACGCCCTTGGGCGTGACCACGTTGACGTCGAGCGCGGTCGCCATCAGTTCTTCTCGGCCAGCTTGGCGGCGGCGGCGCGGACGTCGTCGATCGTGCCGGTCATCGCGAACGCCTGCTCGGGCAGGTCGTCGCCCTTGCCCTCGAGGATCTCCTCGAACGAGCGGACCGTGTCGTCGCGGGTGACGAAGATGCCCTTCATGCCGGTGAACGTCTCGGCGACGTGGAACGGCTGGCCCATGAAGCGCTCGATCTTGCGGGCGCGCGCCACGGTCAGCTTGTCGTCCTCCGACAGCTCGTCCATGCCGAGGATGGCGATGATGTCCTGCAGGTCCTTGTAGCGCTGCAGCAGGCGCTGGACCTCGCGGGCGACCGCGTAGTGGCGCTCGCCGACGACGGCCGGCGACAAGATCGTCGAGGTCGAGTCGAGCGGATCGACCGCCGGGTAGATGCCCTTCTCGGTGATCGCGCGGTTGAGCACGGTCGTCGCGTCGAGGTGGGCGAACGCCGTCGCCGGCGCCGGGTCGGTGAGGTCGTCGGCGGGCACGTAGATGGCCTGGACCGAGGTGATCGACCCGTCCTTGGTCGAGGTGATGCGCTCCTGGAGGCCGCCCATCTCGGTCGACAAGGTCGGCTGGTAGCCGACGGCCGACGGGATGCGGCCGAGGAGCGCCGACACTTCCGAGCCGGCCTGGGTGAACCGGAAGATGTTGTCGACGAACAGCAGCAGGTCCTGCTTCTCGACGTCGCGGAAGTACTCGGCGATCGTCAGCGCCGACAGCGCGACCCGCTGGCGGGCGCCGGGCGGCTCGTTCATCTGGCCGAACACCATCGCGGTCTTCGAGAGCACCGAGCTGCCGTCGAACAGCTTGGCCTCGGCCAGCTCGTGGAACAGGTCGTTGCCCTCGCGGGTGCGCTCGCCGACGCCGGCGAACACCGAGTACGACCCGGACTTCTTCGCGACGTTGTTGATGAGCTCCTGGATGAGCACGGTCTTGCCGACGCCGGCGCCGCCGAACAGGCCGATCTTGCCGCCGCGGCGGTAGGGCGCGAGCAGGTCGATGACCTTGATGCCGGTCTCGAACATCTCGACCTGCACCGACTGATCGGTGAACTTGGGCGCCGCGCGGTGGATCGGGCGGGTCTCGGTGTGCACGACCGGGCCGGCCTCGTCGATCGGCTTGCCGATGACGTTGAGGATGCGGCCGAGCACGCCGGCGCCGACCGGCATCGAGATCGCGGCGCCGGAGTTGCGCACCTGGGCGCCGCGGACCAGACCGTCGGTCGAGTCCATCGCGACGCACCGGACCATCTTCTCGCCGAGGTGCTGGGCGACCTCGATCGTGAGGTTGTCGGCCTTGGCGTCGATCGACGGGTTCGACACCAGCAGCGCGGTGTTGATCTCGGGCAGCTCGGCCGCGTCGAAGGCGACGTCGACGACGGGGCCGATGACCTGGACGACGCGACCCAGCGAGTTCGGAGAATAGTCAGTGGCCATGGTGTGCTCTCGGACGAGGAGGGTTGGTTGCGAAAACGGGGGAGCGGGCCGGCGCGCGGCCTAACCCTTGAGGGCCTCGGCGCCGCCGATGATCTCGAGCAGCTCCTTGGTGATCGAGGCCTGGCGGGCGCGGTTGTACTGGAGCGTGAGCTTGTTGATCATCTCGCCGGCGTTCTTGGTCGCCGACTCCATCGCGCTCATGCGGGCGCCGAACTCGCCGGCGATCGACTCGAGCGCCGCGCGGTACAGGCCGATCTGCACGTACAGCGGCACCAGCCGGGTCAGGAGCTCTTCCTTGCTCGGCTCGTAGTCGTAGTCCTGGCCGACCACCTTGGCCGGCGCGCCCTTGACCTGCTCGGGCACGACCGGCAGCACCTGCTTGACGACGGTGTCCTGGGTGATCGCGACTTGAACTCGTTGTAGACCACGAACACCCGGTCGGTCTTGCCCGAGGTGAAGTCGTCGATGATCCGCAGCGAGGTGTCGCCGGCCACCTGCAGCGCGGTCGCGCCGATCGGCGCGCCGTCGAAGCTGGTGATCTGGTAGTTGCGCCGGCTGAAGTACTGGTTGGCCTTCTTGCCGATCAGCCGCAGGCTGACGTCGCACCCGACCAGCTCCTCGCGGATCAGGGCCTCGGTGCGCTTGATGATGTTGGTGTTGAACGCGCCGGCCAGGCCGCGGTCGCTGGTGAAGACCACCACGATCACGCGCTTGCCGTCGCGCCGCTCGAACAGCGGGTGCGCGTCGGTGCCGGCGACCTCGGCCAGCTCGCTCACGACCGTCGCCAGCGCCGCCGCGTACGGGCGGGCCGCGATGATCGCGTCCTGGGCGCGGCGCAGCTTGGCCGCCGCGACCAGCTTCATCGCGCGCGTGATCTTGCGGGTGTTCTTGACCGACCCGATGCGCTTGCGGATGGCCTTGAGCGACGGCATGTCAGTTCTTCTTGGCCTCGACCACGAACTGCTTGCCGAACTCGGTGAGGGCGGCCTTGGCGGCGTCGGTGTCGAGCTTGCCGGTGGTGCGGATGCTCTCGATCAGGTCGCTCTTGCGGCTCTTGATGAACGACAGGAGCTCGGTCTCGTACCGGCCCAGCGCCGCCAGCGGCAGGTTGTCGACGAAGCCGTTGGTGCCGGCGTAGATCACGATGACCTGCTCCTCCATCGACTGCGGCGAGTACTGCGCCTGCTTGAGCAGCTCGGTCATGCGCTCGCCGCGCTGGAGCTGGGCCAGCGTGGCCTTGTCGAGGTCCGAGCCGAACTGCGCGAACGCGGCCTTCTCGCGGTAGGCGGCCAGCTCGAGGCGGAGGCGGCCGGCGACCTGCTTCATCGCCTTGGTCTGGGCGGCGCCGCCGACGCGCGACACCGAGATGCCGACGTTCACGGCCGGGCGGATGCCCGAGTAGAACAGGTCGGCCTCGAGGAAGATCTGGCCGTCGGTGATCGAGATGACGTTGGTCGGGATGTACGCCGAGACGTCGCCGGCCTGGGTCTCGATGATCGGGAGCGCGGTCAGCGAGCCGCCGCCCTCCTTGTCGGACATCTTGGCGGCGCGCTCGAGCAGGCGGCTGTGGAGGTAGAAGACGTCGCCCGGGTACGCCTCGCGGCCCGGCGGGCGGCGGAGCAGCAGCGAGAGCTGGCGGTAGGCGACGGCCTGCTTCGAGAGATCATCGTAGACGATCAGCGCGTGGCGGCCCGAGTCGCGGAAGTACTCGGCCATCGTGACGCCGGTGTACGGCGCGATGAACTGCAGCGGCGCCGGCTCGGACGCGCCGGCCACGATCACCGTCGTGTACTCCATCGCGCCGGCCTTCTGAGGCGGTCGACGACGGCGGCCACCGTCGACTGCTTCTGGCCGATCGCGACGTAGAAGCAGAACATGTTCTGCCCCTTCTGGTTGATGATCGTGTCGATCGCGATGGCGGTCTTGCCGACGCCGCGGTCGCCGATGATCAGCTCGCGCTGGCCGCGGCCGATCGGGATCATCGAGTCGATGGCCTTGATGCCGGTCTGCATCGGCTCGTGCACCGACTTGCGGGCGATGATGCCGGGCGCCTTGATCTCGACCTTGCGGGTGTGGGTGCCGGCGATCGGCTTGCCGCCGTCGATCGCGAACCCGGTGGCGTTGACGACGCGGCCGATCAGCTCCTCGCCGACCGGGACCTCGACGATCTTGCCGGTGCGGCGGACGGTGTCGCCCTCCTTGATCGTCTCGAACCGGCCGAGGATGGCGACGCCGACGTTGTCTTCCTCGAGGTTGAGCACCATGCCCTGGACCTTGTCGGCGCCGCTGCCCTCGAACTCGAGCAGCTCGCCGGCCAGCGCGCCCGCCAGGCCGTAGACGCGGGCGATGCCGTCGCCCGCGGTCAGCACGGTGCCGGTCTCGGTGACCTGCACCTTCTTGTCGTAGTTCTCGATCTGCTTCTTGATGATGTCGCTGATCTCGGCGGCGCGGATGTCCATGGCGGCTTCCTTCGATCGTTGGGGATGCGTGCGGGAATCGGTGGGCCCGGCGGACCGGGCTAGCGGGACAGCTCGTCGCGCAGGACCCGGAGCTGGGTGCGCAGGCTGCCGTCGTAGACGACGTCGCCGACCTTGGCGACGACGCCGCCGAGCAGGGTGGGATCCTCGCGCTTGGAGAGGACGACCTTCTTGCCCGACAGGCGCTCGAGCGTGGCGGTGAGCTGCGTGACCTGGGCTGGGGTGAGCACGGTGGCCGAGACCACCTCGGCCGCGACCCGCCCGGCGCGCTCCTCGACCATCGCGTCGACCTCGCGCGCGATGTCGGGGACGACCGCGAGGCGCTCGTTGTCGAGCAGCAGGTTGCAGAACGTCTTGGTCAGCGGCTGGGCCGCGAGCCGGGCCAGCAGCGCGTCGACGATCGCGCGGCGCTTGGCCTTGGGGTACGAGTGGTTGCCGAGCACCTCGCCCAGCTCGGGCGCGGTCTTGTAGGCGGCGGCCAGGCCGCGCAGGTCGGCGGCGACCTGGTCGATGACGTTGGCGGCGACCGCCAGATCCATGATGGCGCGCGCGTAGCGGCGCGCGAGGCTACCAGCCTGCATCAGATGGCTCCCTTGCTGCCGCGCGCGGCGGCCTCGACGTCGCGGATGAAGCCGTCGACCAACGACGCGTGGTCGGTGGCGTTGGTCTTCTCGCGCAGGAGCTTCTCGGCGGCGCCGGCCGCCGCGACCGCGACCTCGCGGGCCAGCTCGGCGCGGGCGCGCTCGATCTCGGCGGCGATGCGCAGCTCGGCGTCGCGCTTGACCGCGGCGGCCTGGGTCTCGGCGTTGGCGAGGATGCGGGCCTTGTCGGCCTCGGCGTCGGCGCGCATGCCCTTGAGCAGCGCGTCCATCTCGGCCTCGGACGCGGCCAGCTTGCCGTTGTACTCGTCGAGCTTGGCCGCGGCCTGCTTGCGCAGCTTGGCGGCCTCGTCGAGCGCGCCCTTGATCTCGTCGGACCGCGTCTCGGCCATCTTGCGCGCCGGCGGACCGCCGAGCTTCGCGAGGATGACCAGCAGGATGCCGAAGTTGAGCAGCATGAGCACGAACGGCGCGCTCATCGGCTCTTCTTCGTGACCCTCGGCCAGCGGCGCGTCGCCGAGCTTGCCGTCGCCCATCTTGCCGCCCGCGACGTCCTTGTTGCGGTAGCTGATGCCGAAGAAGTTGAAGTGCTTGCTCGGGTCGGCGTGGCCGCCGTGGGCCTCGCCGTGCTCGGCGCCAGCGTGGGCCTCACCGGCCGGGACCTCGGCCTGATCGGCCGGCTGGGCCAGCGCCACCGCGGGCGCGCCGACGAGCGCGGCGGCGAGCGCGAGCGAACGAACGAAGGAGCGCATCAGGCGATCTCCCGGCCGAGCAGCTGCTTGGCCATGCGGCGCGCGATCAGCTGGGCCTGGGGCACCAGCTCGGCGCGGGCGGCCTCGGTCTCACGCTTGACCGTGGCGGTGGCGGTGTCCATCGCCGCCTGGGCGGTGGTGCGGGCCTTGTCCGAGACCTCGCGCTCGTGCGCGGCGGCCTCGGCGCGGATCTTCCGCTGCTCGGCCGCGGCCTTGGCGCGCGCCGCAGCCAGCTTGGTGTCGTAGTCCGCGAGCTTGCTGTCGGCCTCGGCGCTCATGCGCTCGGCCTCGGCGCGCGCGCCGTCGATGCCGGCGATGCGCTTGGCGCGGAGCTTCAAGTACGGCTGGAACAACAGCTTGTTGGCGGCGAAGAACATCACCGCGAACAGGACGAACTGGATGATGATCGTCCCGTCGATGTCGATCAGGGGCTGGTTGCCTGCAACCACCTCGACCAGCGTCGGTTCCATTGTAACCTCTTGAAAATCCTAGCGTCCAGGCGTTTTGCCTCGGCGCGGGGCGCTTATACGGTGGGCCCCGCCGTACTGTCAACCCAGGGATGCCGCGGCCCTGGACGATCGCCTGCGACAATCCGACGCACACGCCCGCTACACCCATATATGGCGGCGGGTTGGGGCGAGCCCGCGGGGTCTGCGGCGATCGCTGATCCCTGCGGATTCATTTTCACCGCGAATGGTCCTCAACCAGGCCGGATCTTGCCGGGTCCCCACCTGCGGCGGAGCCCGCGCCCTTCAGCCCTCCGGCAACAGCGTCGCGACGGCGAGGGCGACCTCGGGCAGACCGGCGACCGTCAGCGTCGCGTCGGATCCCACGGTCATCACGCGGCGGTACTCGCCGTCGATCGGATCGGTGTGGACATGGACCGCGCGGTGGACGAGATCGACGACCCAGTAGGTCGGCACGCCGCCACGGGCGTACGCGCGGGCCTTGGGCCCGAGGTCGTAGGCCAGCCGTGAGCGCGACACCTCGACCACCAGCACCGCGGAGCGCGGTCGCTGTGGCCGCGCGGTCGCGGCGACCACGGCCACATCGGGCTCGGGCAGGGACCAGTCGGAGACCGCGAGGCCGCTGTGCGAATACACCATCCACGCGTCGCCGAGCGCACGACTCAGGTGACGCGCCAGCACGGCGACGACCCACGCGTGGGTCTCCCCTTGTGGGCTCATGACGACCAGCTCGCCGTCGAGCAGCTCGATCGGCTCATCCTCGAACGCCCCGAGGTCGATCAGCTGCTCGAACTCCACGCGCTTGAGGCCGCGCACCGGCGGCCGCGCGTCGGCTCCACCTGTCCGGTCCTGCATCGTCCCGACCATACCACCTCCCCATCGAGCCACGCTCCAGCAATCCACGCGCCACGGCCAACCGCGCGGATCGTCGTCGCACGATGTCCGGATCCCGGACGAATGGCCGAGGCTCGGCCGGCGCACGCCGGACCTCGGTCGCTGGCGCATGTCCGGCGGCGTGATGGCACGCGGCGCGATCGATGCGTCGGACGACGGCGCCGGTCGGTGCGCGCCGCGTCCGGCCTCCCGGCGCGGGTGACGCGGCCGCCGAAGCCGCCGGCGCCTTGACCCGCGCCGCGTCGGCGTGCGGTCGCAGCGCGGCGCACCGAGGCCGGGTCGCCGACGCCGCGACGGCAAGCGGGTACCGCCGGCGGCGCTTCGATGCCACCCTGGGGCATGGCCAAGAAGCGGATCACCTCGGTGCGGCTCGTCGATGGCGCGCCCGCGACCGGCTGGCAGCCCAGCGACATCGCGCGGGTCACGTGGCAGGAGGACGGCGGGATGTTCCCCGCCGACCACCCCGCCGACAAGGTCGCGCGCGCGATCAACGCCGGCGAGCAGTACTACGTGCGCGCCGCCGACGGCACCGACACCCCGGTCGCGACCAAGCTGCGCCACGGCGCGTACTCGCTCGTCGCCCCGGCCGAGCCGGCCGACCCCGCCCTGCCCGATCGCCTGACCGCGCTGCCGACGTACTGAGCCTCAGAGGGTCCGGCGCGGCGCTACGCGCCGATCGCCTCGACGACCGCGACGTCGGCGGGGTCGAGCGTGATCACGAGCGCGGTCAGGTCGGCGCGCAGGTGCTCGGCCGAGCTGCTGCCGGTCAGCGGCAGCATGCCGACGGTCCGCGCGAACGCGAACACCGTCTGGGACGGGTCGAGCCCGCGGCGGCGGCCGACCGCGGCGAGCCGCGGGCTGGTCAGCTCGCGCTGGTTGGCGGTGAGCAGCGAGAACCCCTGGTAGGTCACGCCGTGGGCGGCGCACGCCGCGCGCACCTCGCGGTCCCAGCCCATGCGCGCGTAGCAGCGGTTCTGGACGAACGTCGGCGCGATCCGCGCGCTGGCGACCAGCGCGGTGAGCTGATCGGCGCTGATGTTCGACACGCCGAGGTGGCGCACCCGGCCGGCGTCGTGGAGCGCCTCCATCGCGGTCCACACCTCGCGATCCTCCGGCCGCCAGCCGAGCGCGGACCACGGGCCGTGCAACACGTAGCTGTCGATCACGTCGGTCCCGAGGTGGCTGCACGAGCTGGCGAACGACTGTGCGACCTGATCGGGGAGCGGCGCCGCAGGGTCGTACGGGAGCCGCTCGTCCTGGCCGCGCGCGTAGGTGAACTTGGTCTGCAGGAACAGCTCGGCGCGCGGGACGCCCGCCTGCGCGATCGCCTCGCCGACGGCGGCCTCGACGTAGTGCTTGCGCTGGTTGGCGGTGTCGATGCCGCGGAAGCCCGCGGCCAGCGCCTGCGCGGTCAGCGCCGCGGTGCGCTCCTCCTTCCAGGCGGTGCCGTACAGGATCGGCGGGACGGGGGCGCGCGCGGTCGGCATGGGTCCACGCTACACCGAGCGCCGAGGACCGGCGCCCGTTCCCGCGTCCGGCTCCGGCGCCCGTTCCGGCTCCGGCTCCGGTTCCGGCTCCGGTTCCCGTTCCGGCTCCGGCTCCGGTTCCGGTTCCGGCTCCGGCTCCGGTTCCGGTTCCGGCGTGGGCGCCAGCAGCCGTCTTCCGATCGGCCGACACCCGGCCCGCCTGCCAGCTCCCGATCGGCTGACACCCGGCGCGCCGCCAGCTCCCGACCCTCGGCCGCCAGCTCCCGATCGGCCGCCAGCTCCCGATCGGCTGACACCCGGCGCGCGGCCAGCTCCCGATCGGCTGACACCCGGCGCGCGCCAGCCAGCTCCCGATCGGCTGACACCCGGCGCGCCGCCAGCTCCCGATCGGCCGGCCAGCTCCCGATCGGCTGACACCCGGCGTCCCGCCATCGTCCGATCGGCTGACACCCGGCGTCCCGCCATCGTCCGATCGGCTGACACCCGTCGTGCCGGACACCCGTCGTGCCGGCGATCACGGGCGGGTGGCCGCGGCGCCGCGGATTCTGGGGTAGCGTGTGCCGGTGCGCTTCGTCGTCGCCACGCTGATCGCGCTGGTCGCGGTCACCGCCGCGCCCGCGGCCCGCGCCGATTGCACCCTGGCCCTCGCCGACGCGCCGTGCCTGACCCCGTGGCTCGATCAGGGCGCGCCGATGCCGTGGCGCGCGCCGGCGCCGCCGCCCGATCATCGCGGGCGCGCGGCCGCGGTGGTCGGCGGGCTGTACGTCGGCTTCAGCGCGTGGGCCTACCTGGCGTGGTACCGCGACGTCGAGTCGCTCGACGAGTTCGGCGTCGGCGGCGACGGCTGGTTCGGGCGCAACACCTACGCCGGCGGCGCCGACAAGCTCGGCCACGCCTGGGCCACGTACACGCTCGGGCGCGCGACCACCGGCGTGCTGCGCTGGGGCGGCTTCGGCCGCACCTCGGCCGCGATCGCCGGCGCCGCGCTGTCGTGGAGCCTGTTCCTCGCCGTCGAGGTCAAGGACGGCTTCTACTACAAGTTCTCGCCCGGCGACTTCGCGTTCAACAGCGCCGGCGCCGCCCTCGCCGCGGCGATGGTGCTGGTGCCCGCGCTCGATCGCTGGCTCGACTTCCGGGTCCAGTACTTCCCGAGCGACGAGTACCTGGGGCTGTGGCGCGGCGAGTACAACGGGCCCAAGAAGGGCAACAGCCTGAACATCGCCGAGGACTACTCGGGCGAGACCTACGTGCTGGCGCTGCACCTCGGCGCGGTGCCGCGGCCGCGCGCGACCCCGCGGGCGGTCGCGACCGCGCTCGAGTACCTCGACCTCGGCGTCGGGTTCGAGAGCCGCAAGTACAAGCCCGACGCCGCGGCCGACGCCGTCCCGACGCAGCGGCTGTTCCTCGGCGTCACGCTCGATCTGCAGCACGTGCTCGATCGCGCGCTGGGCGGTCGCCCGAGCCGGGCCGCGCGCGTCACCCGCGCGATCGGGCGCAACCTGTTCGAGTACCTGGCGCCGCCGTTCGCGCTGGTGCCGGTGGTGTCGAGCACCCGCGACGCCAGCGGTCCGGCCCCGCCGCAGTAGCGGTACGCGTCGGGCGTTCGACCGGGTCGCCGTGACCGCGACGCAGCGGCCCGGCCCCGACGCAGTAGCGGCGATCTACAGGTGGTAGCCGGGGTTGTCGCGCTCGAGCTTGCGCAGGAGCCCCGGCCACGCCAGCCCGGCGCCGAGGCCGCGCATGACCGCCGCCTGCTGCGCGTTGGCGCCGGCGATGATCCGCGGATCGACCGGGATCAGCTCGCCGCCGCCCTGGGCCCGCACCTGGATCGCGCAGGTCGCCTCGAACACGTACATGCGCAGGAACGCGTCGGCGACCGACTCGCCGACGGTGAGCAGGCCGTGGTTGCGCAGCATCAGGAAGCCGTTGGTGCCGAGGTCGTTGACCAGCCGCGGCTTCTCGTCATCGCGCAAGGCCACCCCCTCGTAGGCGTGGTAGCCGAGCGACGCCAGGACGAAGATCGACTGCTGCGAGATCGGCAGCACGCCGCCCTGCTGGGCCGACACCGCCACGCCGTTGAGGCTGTGGGTGTGCAGCACGCACTGCGCGTCCTCGCGCGCGGCGTGGACGGCGCTGTGGATCGTGAAGCCGGCCGGGTTGATCTCGTGCGGGCTCGGCAGGACCGGGCGCCGGTGAGGTCGACTCTGACCAGGCTCGACGCGGTGATCTCTCGAACAACATCCCGTACGGGTTGATGAGGAAGTGGTGGCTGGCGCCCGGCACCCGGGCAGAGATGTGGGTGAACACCAGATCGTCCCAGCCGTAGCGCGCCACCAGCCGGTAGCACGCGGCCAGATCGACCCGGGTCTGCCACTCGTCGCTGCTGACCTGACCGCGGACCGAGTCGGAGCTGCTCATGATCCGGGTGTCGCAGCTTCCGCATCCATCCGCAAGGCGGTCGTCCACGGCAGCGGGATCAGGTCGTCGATGGCCAGCCGCAGGTGCGGGTGGCTGCGGTGCTGGGCCACGTCACCGCGCCGCCGCACGCCCATCGACGCCCAGTGCCCGAGCGCCGGGTCGCGGTCACCGAACACCTCGATGCAGCCCTGCTCGAGATCGACGATCCAGTACTCGTCGATCGGGGCGTGCGCGTACAGGAGCCGCTTGGGCCCGCGGTCCTTGTCGAGGGACGCGCCCGCGACCTCGATCACCAGCAGCGTCCGATGACGACCACCATCCCAGTGCGAGGTCGCCGTGGTCACCGCCAGGTCCGGCCGCGGCGCCGAGAACTCGCCCAGCGGCAGCGGCGTCTGACCAGCACCCGACCGGTGGCCGCCACCTGGGTCCGCAGCCGCGCCGCCGCCTGGGCCACGACCTGATCGTGCCAGGGGTCGACGGTCCCGACCTCGACCAGCGCACCGTGGATCAGCTCGATCTCCTCGTCGTCGAACGCCCCGCCCTTGGCCAGGTGCTCGTACTCCGCGCGTCGCAGCGGCCGGATCCGCACCGCGCCCTCGCCCGTCGCCCCATCGATGATCTGCAGCACATGACCTCCCCGCGCCGCCCAGCCTGACGCCACCACCACCGCCACTGCAGCCCGCGTGCCCGCCGCAACCCCGCGACCGCCCGTCGCCCCGCGCCGGATCATGTCCGGATCCCGGACAATCGTCCGGCCGGCCGGACGCCACCGTCGGACACCGGACAGCGCCGACGATGGCGAGGCGGGGCCTGGCCTGACGCCTCCATCGTACCGGCGCCGGCGCGCGCCGTCAGTTCTTGCTCGCCTTGCCGTCCTTGAACTTCCAGCTCTGGCCGTCCTCGAGCGTCTTGGTCGGGAACGTGACCGTGCCGCCGACGATGTCGCACGACTTGCTCGTCGAGTGGAACGTGTAGGTGGCGGTCGTCGAGGCGCGGACCTCGACCGACTTGCTGCTGCCGCTGCACTTGAGCTCGATCGTGTGGGTCTTCGAGTCGTTGTTGTAGACGCGGATCGAACCGGCGGCGGCGGTGCCAGCGGTGAGCGCGACGACGGCGGCGGCCAGGAGCAGGGGCTTCATCGGGGTCCTCTCTCGAGCGGGTGACGAGCGACGGTTCGCCCCAGCGTCGCACGCCGCCCGACGCCCGGCACCTCACACGCCTCTCACCCGCCGCGATCAGGGCCGGGTGGCGCGCCAGGCGCGGGTGACGCCGTCGCGCTCGACCGTCCCGACCAGCGCGTCGCCGTCGACCGCCCCGGCGTAGCGGGCCGCCCCGGCGCGGAACTCGAACCGCGCCCTGCGGACGCGGCTGTCGGCGATCTCGACCGGGGTCGCGCTGTCATCGACCGTGCCGGTCAGCACCTGGTACGTCTGGGCCAGGGCCAGCGTGCCGGTGGTGGCCCGCCACGCGCCTCGATCCGCCGGGACGATCCACAGGCGGGCTGACCGCCAGCCGTCGGTGGCGACCGACGCGATCCCGTCCGCCGCCCACTCGGCCATCGCCCAGGCGTTCGAGACGATCCGGGTCCCCGGCGTCAGCGCGAGCAGGCGCGGCCGCAGGGTGCGGTTGACCGCGGGCCCCAGGAACAACGTGATCACTGTCGCGCGCGACAGATCGGCCTCGAACAGATCGGCCTGCGCGAACTCGGCCAGGTGCGCGACGCCAGCGGCGATGGCGTTGCGGCGTGCGGTCGCGATCAGCTCCGGGTTCGACTCGACGCCGAGGCCGCGCGCCCCGCGCTGCGCGGCGGCGATGACGATCACGCCGTCGCCGGCGCCCAGATCGATCAGCTCGTCGGCGGCCGTGACCTGGGCCAGGTCGAGCATCGCGGCGACCACCGCCGGCGACGTCGGCAGCCAGATCGCCACGCCGCCATGGCGGCCCATGCGGCTGGCGAACGCCGCGGTCGCGCCGTGCGCACCGAGCAGCGTCGTCGTGTCGGCCAGGTGGCGGTGCTGGGTGTAGGTGGCGGTGACGCGGGCGGCCCGGCTGGCGCCGATGCCGGGGATCGTGAGCAGCGCGCCGCCGGCTCGGCCTCGATCACCCGCAGCGCGTCGGCCCCGAGCTGCGCGACGATCCGGCGCGCCAGGTCGCGGCCGATCCCAGGGAAGAAGCCCGGAGCGCGGCGGCGGCGCGCCGGGCTCGCTCGACGCCGACACCGCGGCGGACGTCGGGGCGCCGCACGCGCCGCGGTTCGTTGGCGCCGGCCTCTGCCCAGGCCCGCGCGCACGCGCGCTACCCCCGGCGCCAGGTCCGCTACGGCGCGCGCTCGAGCAGCGGGGCGCAGGTCGAGACGCCGGCGCCGACGATCCGCATCGGCAGGTCGGTGGCCACCTCCTCCTGCGCGCCGGTCTTCATGTGGACCGCGTGCACGCTCGAGGTGCCGTCGGCGGTGGTGAAGACGTAGAACACGCCGCCCCAGTGCGCGAAGGCGTACGACGACACGTGGGCCTCGCCGCCGGTGAGCGGTCCACCGCGACCCGCGGGCTGGCCGGTCGTGGGGTCGAGCTCCTGGATGACGCCGCGCCCGGGCGCCGGGAAGTACGCGAACAGGCGCCCGTCGCCGGTGCCGGTGAGCTCGGTGGTAGCCGTCGGCCGTGAACGTCGCGATCGGCCGCCACGTCGGCGGGGCCGTGGTCGGGTCGAGCGTGGCCAGGGTCTTGGTGCGCGTGTCGTCGAGGCCGGCCGCGACGAACAGCCGCTCGGTCGTGGCCTTCGGGCCGTCGGTGACGAAGCCCATGCCGAACGTCCGCGGCGCGCCCCGCGGCGCCGCCCCGGTCGCCGCGCACCGGCCGTCGATGATCGAGGCGCGGTGGACCTGGCCGTTCTGGTAGCCGAGCCACGCGACGCCGACGCGATCGACCGCCATCGAGTTCACCGAGCGCGACGGATCGCACGCCAGCGCCGCGACCTTGTGGAACGGATCGTCGGGGAGCTTGCGCGGATCGAACGAGTACAGGTTCGCGTCGTCGTCGACGACGAGACCAGCTCGACGTCCTGAGCGCGCAGGTGTCGACGCACGCGCCGTCGCTGCACGCGCCCCGGCAGGTCTCGAGCGTGGCGCCGGGCGTGCCGTCGGCCTGGCACTGCACGACGTCGTCGCCGACGCACGCGCGCGCCCCGGGCTGACAGCGCGGCGCGACCGCCGCGGGCGCCCCCGTCGGGTCGCGCCGCTCGGTGGCGGGGCCGACGCCGACTCGCGGCCCTTGCACGAGCCGACCAGGGACAGGACCGCGAGCACGAGCGCACGTCGCATCGCCCGACGATGCCACGCCGCCCGGCCCGCGGCGGGCGGTCAGGCCGCGAGGTCGCGTCGCCACGGCCGCGATCCGCCCCCGCGCCGCCGCGCGCGAGCCACCGGGACCCGATCTGCCAGCTCCGCGCGACGAAGACGCCGTCGAGGTGGACGCATGCGAGCAGCAGCGCATCGCTCCTCGCGCCGGCCGGCGCGTCGAGCTCCGACGCCGCCGCGGGTCTCCAGCCAGGCGACGCCCGTGCGACGTCGCGCCGCGCGCCGAGCCCGAACCGCCGCAGCTTCCCGAGCTCCAGCGGCGCCGAGGCGTCGCCCAGGCCGAGCGCCACCTCGAACCACCTCCGCGCCTGGACGTAGCGCCCGGCGTGCTTGTACGAGAGCCCGACGCCGAGGGCGCAGCCGGCATCGCCCAGCCGCGCGCCGCGGCCCACATCCGCCGGGCCGCCGCCGGATCGCGCCGGACGCCACGCCCGGCGTCCAGGTGAAACGCGAGCGCCGCGATGCACGACGGGTCGCGTAGCGCCGCGCCCTGGCGATAGAGCGCCACCGCCCGCCGGAGGCCTCGTCCGCCGCGGGCCGCGAGCGCCTGCCCGCGCCGCCATAGCGCGTCGCCGTCGGGCGCGCCGCGTCCGTCACCGCGTCCGTCATGTCTGCTGCGCTTCGTCATGCGCCGACCATATCGTGCGGACCGCGGCGTGGCGTGGACGACCCAGGCGGCCCCTGGGACGCCGGTGGACGCGCGCATGAGACACGCCCACGTCCGAGCCCGTGAAGTACGCGCCGCGCAGCCCGACGCCGGCGCCCGCGTCACGGTCCGTGGGGCTCCACCGCTGGCGCGCCGAGACGCACGCGCCGCGCGCGTCAGTTGCAGTACGTGATCCGCAGGTACGGCCGGTTGGTGCCCACGTCCGAGCCCGTGAAGTACGCGTACGTGTACGCGGTGTTGGTGTTGTCGAGGCCGAACGTGAGCGAGTTGTCGACGAGGTCGGCGGTCCAGCTCCGGCTGCTGATCGTGATCGGGAACGCGTTGTACGCGTTCACCGTCGGCGCGACCGGGTTGCCGACCTGGGCGGTCGTGCGCGGCAGCGCCGCCTGGGTGACCGTGGCGCGCGTCCAGTTGTTCCCGCTCGAGTACTGGACCCGCACGGTCGGCGTGGCCGAGACCGTGGTCGCGTACGCGTTGACGGTCATCGCCGAGATCGAGGCCGTGTCCGGGATGCTCGTCATGTCGAAGTGGAGCCAGCCGGTGATGTCGCACGGTGAGCCGCCGCCGCAGTCGCCGGTGGGGTTGTTGTACGCGCGGGCGTTGTTGTCGCGGTAGACGTTGCCGGCGGCCTGGGGGTACTGGATCGAGACCGACTGCGTGGCGTACAGATCGACGGTCTGCGTGGTGCACCCGGCGCTGAACGTGGCCGTGACGCCGGTCGGGCCGGCGATCGAGATCACGCAGGTGCCCGTGCCGGTGCACCCGCCCGACCAGCCCGTGAAGGTGTGGCCGGTCGTGGGGGTCGCGGTCAGCGTGACCGAGGTGCCGTAGTTGAACGACGCGGCGCAGGTCCCGCCGCAGCTGATGCCGGCCGGGCTCGACGTCACGGTCCCGGTGCCGGTCCCAGCCTTGGTGACCGTCAGCGTGTAGGGGACGAGCGTGAACGTCGCCGTCACGCTGCGCGCCTGGGTCATCGTCACGAGGCACGCGCCGGTGCCGGTGCAGGCGCCGCTCCAGCCGGCGAAGGACGACCCGGTGGCCGCGGTGGCGCTCAGCGCGACGGCGGTGCCCGAGGTGTACGAGCGGCTGCAGGTGGAGCCGCAGTTGATGCCGGCCGGGCTCGACGTCACGGTCCCGGTCCCGTTGCCGGCCCTCGTGACCGTCAGCGTGTACGTGTTGAGCGTGAAGGTCGCGGTGACCATCGTGGCGGCGTTGACCGTGACGCTGCAGGCCCCGGTCCCGGTGCACGCGCCGCTCCAGCCGGCGAAGGTCGAGTCGGACGCGGCCGTCGCCGTCAGGGCGACGACGGTGCCCGGGGCGTACGCCTCGCTGCAGTCGCTGCCGCAGTTGATGCCGGCCGGCGACGAGGTCACCGTGCCGGTGCCGGTGCCCGCGGTGGTGACGACGAGGGAGTTGTTGGAGGCGAACGACGCCTGCACGGTCAGGTCGGACGTCAGGGTCACCGAGCAGATGCCGGTCCCGGTGCACCCGCCGCCGGTCCAGCCCAGGAACGTGACCCCGGCGCCCGGCGACGCGGTCAGCACCACGGTCGTGCCGTCGGCGTAGGCCTCGGTGCAGTCGGTGCCGCAGTCGATGCCGGCCGGGGCCGAGGTGACGGTGCCCATGCCCCGCCCGCGGTCGTCACGGTCAGCGTCCGCTGGATCGGCACGAACGTGGCGGTGACGGTCGTGTCCGCCGTCAGCGTCACGACGCACGGCGCGGTGCCGGTGCAGCCGCCGCCCGACCAGCCCGAGAACGTCGAGCTCGCGTCGGCCGTGGCGATCACGGTCACCATCGTCCCCGCGGGCTGGGCCAGCGTGCAGGCGGTGCCGCAGTCGATGCCCGCCGGGCTCGACGTGACGGTCCCGGTGCCGCTGCCGGCGAGCGCGACGGTCAGCGTGACGTCGACCGGCGGTGCGTCGATGGGATCACCCGTCGTCGCGTCGGGGCTCGAGGCGACCGAGCCGCAGGCAGCCAGCGCGAGCGCGGCGGCCAGGCCCAGGGTGAGGGAAAGCGAGGACGCATAGGGGAACCGCATGGCCGCATCCTACCCGGCGGCCCGGCCGGTTCGATACGATTCTTCGCACGATCGTTTGTGCGCAAACTAACCCCCGGGGCCGACGCCTGGCGGCCTCGGCCCCGCGCGGCCATCGACGGCGGCGCAGGCTGCGCGATGGCAGGTCTCGGGCCACGTCCCGGGGTAGGCTGGGCGGGTGAGCAAGGCCTTCACCAAGGAGTCCGAGGACCTCCCCGAGCCGCCGGTGCGGCGCCGCGGGGTGCCGGTGCCGGAGTTCAACCTGGTCACCCCCGACGGGCTCGCCGCGGCGCGCGCCGAGCTCGAGGAGCTGACCCGGCGGGGCGGCGACCCCGATCGGCTCCGGGCGCTGACCGATCACCTCGCGACGGCGCAGGCGGTGGAGCCCGGGGATCTCGACGAGGTCGGGCTCGGCGCGACGGTCACCGTCGAGGACGACGACGGCCAGCGCCGGCAGTACCGGATCGTCGGCGCGATCGAGGGCCGATCCGAAGCGCGGCTGGCTCGGCGCGGAGTCACCGCTCGCGCAGGCGCTGTGGGGCGCGCGGATCGGCGATCAGGTCGCGCTGCCGCGCGGGGACGTCGAGGTCGTCGCGATCAGCTACGCGCGTCCGCCGCGGGCGTGAGGTCGAGCCGGTCGCGGCCATCACGGGCGCTGGGGCGATGACCGTGCGCCGCTCGTCGCCGGGGGGCACCAGCGCATCGGTCTGGACCGGTCGCCGCCGGTCCAGCCGCGCGCCGTCATGCCGCTCGTTGCCAGACGTCGGCCCGCCGCGTGGTCCAGAGTCGCCCGACGCATGGCGAACCTGGATCCGGCCGCGGCGAAGGACGAGCACCCGCTCACCTATGACGAGCAGCTCGGGCGCAAGGACGCGCTCGACGCCCACGCGCTGGTGCTCGGGCTGCGCGACGGGCGCGCGGTGGTCCGCGCCAACGCGGCGCTCGGCCTGGCGGCGCTCGGTCACACCGGCGCCGACCTGGTGCCGTTCCTGCGCGACAGCCACCCGGTCGCCGCGCGCGCAGCGGCCGAGGCGATCGGCCACCTCGGCGCGGCGCAGCGCGCCCACCTGGTCGCGATCGCGGCGGCGCTCGACGGCGCGCGGCCCGAGGTCGTCGAGCTGATCGTCACGATGCTCGCCACGCTGGTCGGCCACGCCGACGCCGAGCTGCTCGCGGTGCTCGACACCACCGACGCGATCGCGGCCCGCGCGGTGATCGAGGCGTGCGCGCGGGTCGGCGTGCGCGGCCTGCAGCTCTTGCAACGCGCGGCCAGCGACGAGCGCGCGCGCGTGCGGTTCAACGCGGTCCGCGGCGTCGGCCAGCTCGCCGACCTCGAGCCGGTCACCTCGATCGAGGTCATGCGCGCGGTCGCGTACGCGGACGAGGTGTCCGACGTCCGGGCCGCGGCGCTGGCGGCGATCGCCGGGTACCGTCGCGCACGCGCGGCGAGGCGGCGGCGCGGCGCAAGGCCGGCCAGCCGGTGCCGCCCGCGGTCCCCGAGCTGACGACCCGCGCGCTCACGCCCGACGAGCTGCGGGCAAGGCCGCGGCGCTGCGCCGCTCGACGAGCTCCTGCGCGCGCTGACCGACGCGCGCGTCGAGATCCGCCTCAACGCGGTGCACGTGCTCGCGCTCCAGGGCCCCGCCGCCGCCGCCGCCGCGGCGCCGCTGGCGGTCGCGGCCCGCGACGTCGATCCGACGGTGCGCGCCGAGAGCGCGCGGGCGATCGGCGCGCTCGGCGACGCCGGCGTGCTCGCGGCGCCGGCCCTGGTCCGGGCGCTCGGCGACGACGCCGCCGCGGTGATCGCCGCGGCCGAGGCCGTGCTCGAGGACCACGGCGCCGCCGCCACCGCGGCGCTCCTCGACGGCCTGAGCGTCGCGCGCAGCCCCACGGCGCCCGGGTCGCGGCGCTGCTCGGCGCGCTCCCGGACGGTCCCGCGCTGCTCCGCGACGCTCGCCAGCACCTCCGTCGACGTCCGGGTCAACGCCGCGCTCGGCCTCGGCGCGCTCGGCCCCGCCCGCGCCGGCGGCGCCGTGCCGGCGCTGTTCGCGGCGACCCGCGGCGGCAACGCCCGGGTCCGCGTCGCGATCGAGCGGGCGGTCGCGCAGCTCGCGCCCCGGCCCGATCGGTCGCCGCCGCCGCTGGCGATCGACGGCTTCGACGCGCGCGCGTGCTCACCGAGGCCGAGCTGGCCAAGCACCAGGCCGCGCTCGCCGCCGTCGGGGTCGCCGGGCTGGTGCCGCGGCTCGGCGACGCGCACGTCGCGGTCCGCGCCAACACCGCGCTGGCGTTCGGCGTCCTCGGCGACGCGCCGGGCGGGCTCGACGCGCTCGCGATCTGTCTGCGCGACGACGCCGCCGAGGTCCGCCTGGGCGCGGCGCTGGCGCTGGCCCGGCTCGGCGACGCCGCGATCGCCGCCTGCGCCGACGGCCTGGTCCAGGCGCTCGGCCGCGCCGACGCGCCGCTGGCCGCGCAGCTCGTCACGATGCTGCGGGCCTCGACCCAGCCGGCGATCGCCGACGCGCTGGCCCGCGCGCTCGACACCCCCGACGATCACCGGGCGCGCCAGCTGCTCGAGCTGATCGGCGCGCGCGCCGACGCCGCCGACGTGCTCGGCGCCGCCTTCGCCAGCCCCGGCGCCCAGGCCCACGCCGCCCGCGGCCTCGTCACGCTCGGCGCGGCGCACCTCGGCGGCGGCCGCGCCGTGCTCGAGCGCGCGCGCACCGACAGCTCGGCCCGGGTGCGCGAGCTGGCGCGCACGACGCTCCTGGCGATCGACGGCGTCCCGGCCGCGCCGCCGGTGCCCGCGGTCCCCGGCTTCGAGACCGAGGTCCTCGCGCACAAGGCGTTCGCGAAGCTCCACGTCGAGGCGTCGGCGCTGCTGGCGTTCATCACCGACGGCCGCCCGCGCTGCGCGCCAACGCCGCGACCGGGCTCGGCGCGCTCGGCGCCGCCGCCTCGCCGCACGCGCTCACCGTCGCCGCGCTGCTCCGCGACGACGACGAGCAGGTCCGCGTCGCCGCCGCCCGCGCGCTCGATCAGCTCGGCGACGCCGCCGTCGTCGAGGCCGCCGCGCACCTGGTCGGCGCGCTCGGCGGCAGCCCGGCCGTCGCCGAGGCCTGCCACGCCGCCCTCGCCGCGCGCGCCGCGCGGGTCCAGGCCGCCCTGCTCGCCGGCCTCGAGACCTCCGACGAGACCCACGGCGTGCGGGTCGCCGAGCTGATCTGCGGCCTGCCCGACGCCCGCGCGCTGCTGTTCGCCGCGTTCGACGGCCCCGCCCAGAACGTGCAGATCAACGCCGCCTTCGGCATCGCCACGCTCGGCGCCAAGGTCGCCGGGCCCGACGGCCGCCGGCGTCTGCTCGACGGCCTGCTCGGCCCGCCGACGCGCCGCCGCCACGCCATGGTCAAGGCGCTGCGGCTGCTCGGCCCCGAGCCCACGGGTCGCTAGAGCACCGACCGGGCGTTCGTGATCCGTCCACGCCGTCGAGGCGCGCCAGCGGCGAGGCACGACGACGACGGGCTACGGCCGGTGTCGCGAGGAGTTCGAACGAAGCCCACGGAGATGGATCGGCCGGGTTCCCACAGGCGCAAAGCGACCTGAAGGGATCGCGGCGGGTTCAGCATGATCCGGTCGGGGCGCTAGAGGTCGTCGAGCCAGCCGGCGCCGTCCCAGCGGATGATCTGCGGGTCGGCGCCGCCGACGCCGTCGCGGCCGACCGCCCACATGCGGTCGCCGCGGTGATCGATCGCGATCAGCTGGTCGGTGAGCGCGTCGCCGCTGTAGTAGGTCCACGCGCCGCCGGCGTACTTCGACGTGCCGCTCGCCGGGCGCCCGGCCTCGCTGCTGCCGACCACCCAGGCCCCGTCGACGGCGTCGGGCGCGCCGGCGGCGACGTCGGTGAGCCGGCTGCACTCGGTCGGCGCGCCGGCGACCGGGGCCCAGGCCATGCCGTCGCGGCGCGCCAGGCCGGCGATCCCGCACGCGGCGCCCGCCGGGTGATCGACGCCGACCGCCCAGATGTTGGCGCCGCCGCTGCCGTGCAGCGCCGAGAAGCTGGCGACGCCGTAGTACCGCGTGTTGCGCAGCTCGAGCTGCCACGTCGCGGTGGTCGGCGCCCAGCGATAGACGATCCCGGAGCTGCCGTCGTACGAAGGGTTGCCGGGGTACGGCGCCGGCTCGGTGCCGGCGATCCAGACGTCGTCGCTCGACGCGCTCCACACCGCCAGCAGCGTCTTGTCGGCCGGCAGATCGCGGCTGACCCAGGCCCCGCCGTCGAAGTGGCGCACCGTGCCCGCGGCGCCGACCAGCCAGACGTCATCGGGGCCCGTGCCCCAGATGCCGGCGAGCGCCGCGGTGGCGCCGACCGCGACCGACGTGAAGGCCGCGCCGTCGTAGTGGACCACCGCGCCAGCGGTGCCGACCAGCCAGACATCGTCGTCGGCGCTGCCCCACACCGCGCGCCAGTCGGTCGCGGCGTCGACCACGGTCCAGCACCACGCGCCGCTCGCGTCGGTGCGCACGCCGACCGCGCCGCCGGCGCCGACCGCGACGACCGTCGCCGGGCCGACCCAGACGTCGGCGAGCTCGAGCGGCGCCCCGGGCGTGAGCGCGCCGCAGGTCGCCGACACCTGCAGCGCGAGATCGAAGACCAGGTCGCTCGAGCTCGCGCTCGCCTGGTGGACCTCGACCGCGAGGACGTTGGTGCCGGCCACCAGCAGGCCCTTGCCCGCGGTCCAGTCGAGGGTCACGTAGTTGTTGCCGGTCTCGTACCCGGGCGCCAGCGTCGCGGCCGTGATCGGCCCCGCCGGCATCGACGCCCGACCGAGCTCGACGCCGTTGAGGTACGCGACGAAGCCGTCGTCGTAGATCGCCTCGCCGACGAGCGCGGTCACCGCCGCCGGATCGGCGACCGCGAACGACGTGACGAAGTAGGTCGTGAGGTGCTTGCTCGCGCCTGGGCCCGTACGACACCGGGGTCTGCAGGTAGCTCTCGCCGTAGCCGAGCGGCGCGGCGCCCGTGTGCCAGCCGGCCCCGGGGCTGGCCTGGGTGCGCCACGCGGTGCCTTGATCGCCGCCGTCGTCCCAGTAGCTCCACGTCGCGCCGCGCGGCACGCCGCCGATGGCCTCCGGCGGTGGCGGTGGCGGCGGCGGTGGCGGCGGCGGCGGTGGCGGTGGTGGTGGTGGTGGCGAGCCCGCGGTCAGGACCAGCGCCAGATCGAAGACCAGGTCGCTCGAGCTCGCGCTCGCCTGGTGGACCTCGACCGCGAGCACGTTGGTGCCGGCCACCAGCAGGCCCTTGCCCGCGGTCCAGTCGAGGGTCACGTAGTTGTCGCCGGTCTCGTATCCGGGGGCCAGCGTGGTGGCCGTGATCGGCCCGGCCGGCATCGACGCCCGCCCGAGCTCGACGCCGTTGAGGTACGCGACGAAGCCGTCGTCGTAGATCGCCTCGCCGACGAGCGCGGTCACCGCGGCCGGATCGGCGACCGCGAACGACGTGACGAAGTAGGTGGTGAGGTGCTTGCTCGCCGCGCTGGGCCCGTACGACACCGTGGTCTGCAGGTAGCTCTCGCCGTAGCCGAGCGGCGCAGCGCCGGTGTGCCAGCCCACACCCGGGCTGCCTGCGGCGCGCCACGCGGTGCCCTGATCGCCGCCGGCGTCCCAGTAGCTCCACGTCGCGCCGCGCGGCACGCCGCCGATGGCGACCGGTGGCGGTGGCGGCGGTGGCGGCGGTGAGCCCGCGGTGACGACCAGCGCGAGATCGAACACCAGGTCGCTCGAGCTCGCGCCCGCCTGGTGGACCTCGACCGCGAGGACGTTGACGCCGGCGATCAGCAGGTCCGCGCGCGCGCTCCAGTCGAAGGTGACGTAGGTGTTGTTCGCCTCGTTCCCCGACGACAGCGTCGACGCGGTGACGGCCCCCGCTGGCATCGCCATCCGGCCGAGCTCGGCGCCGTTGAGGTACACGACCGCGCCGTCGTCGTACATCAGCTCGCCCAGCAGCGACGTCACCGCCGCTGGGTCGGCGACCGAGAAGTACGAGACGAAGTAGGTGGTGAGGTGCTTGCTCGCCGCGCTGGGCCCGTACGACACCGGGGTCTGCAGGTAGGTCTCGCCGTAGCCCAGCGGCGCCGCGCCGATCTCCCAGCCGAGCCCGGGGCTGGCCTGGGTGCGCCACGCGGTGCCCTGATCGCCGCCGTCGTCCCAGTAGCTCCAGGCCGCGCCGCGGGGCACGCCGCCGACCGTGACCGGCGGCGGCGGCGGTGGCGGTGGCGGCGCGCTGGTGTCCAGGCGCAGCGCGAGGTCGAACACCAGGTCGCTCGAGGTCGCGTTGGCCTGGTGGATCTCGACCGCGATCGTGTTCGCGCCGGCGACCAGCAGGTCCGCGTGCGCGCTCCAGTCGAAGGCGACGTAGGTGTTGTTCGCCTCGTTCCCCGACGACAGCGTCGCGGCGGTGACGGCCCCCGCCGGCATCGCCATCCGGCCGAGCTCGGCGCCGTTGAGGTACACGACCGCGCCGTCGTCGTACATCAGCTCGCCGCGCAGCGCGGTGACCGCGGCCGGATCGTCGACGACGAAGCCGCGCCGCGCGTAGGTCGTGAGGTGCTTGCTGGTGGCGCTCGGCCCCCAGGATACGATGCTGCGCAGGTAGGTCTCGCCGTAGCCCAGCGGCCCGGCGCCGCTGCCCCACGCCGCGTCGTCGAAGGTCTGCGCGCGCCAGCCGGTGCCGAGATCGCCGCCGAGATCCCAGTAGCGCCACGCCGAGCCGCGCGCGATCGCGACGAGCGTGGTGCCCGGCACGCCGGCGTCGGGCGGCGCGGCGTCGCCGGTGCCAGCGTCGACGAGCGGCTCGTGCGGCAAGCTGCTGGCGTCGCAGTAGCCGATCGGCAGGCTGGTCGCGACGCCGGCGCCGCCGTCACGGCTCGGCGCCGGCGCGCAGCCCTGCCCGGCGCTGTCGAGCGGCACGCACGCGCTGGTCCCGGGGACCACGTCGATCCGCGCGATCACGTCGCCGCCGTAGGCCTCGCCGTCGGCGGCGCGCACTCCGGTGACCGGCACGGCCACGGCCCGCGCGACGTCGATGACCAGCGCGCGCCCGCGGAACAGCGTGGCGCGCACGCCCGCGGTGTCGGCGTCGGCGCGGCGGGCGAACTGCGCGCCGATCGCGTGCATCGGTGGGGTGCCCACCGGCACCAGCGAGCGCGCCGCGAGCTTGGCCAAGGTCGCGTCGAGCAGATCGCCGAGCAGCGAGTGCGTGCCGTCGTACGCGCGCAGGTTCGCCTGGTGGAACATCCAGGGATCGGCGTCGCCGCGCAGCAGGTAGTGGATCAGCACGTCGCCCTCCTGATCGAGCACCTGGGCGTAGGTGGAGTCCCGCCCCCAGTCGTCGCGGTGGCTGGCGTTGTAGCTGGTGACCCACGCCGCCGGCGTCGACACGTTCCACGACAGGTTGGTCGGTCGACGCGGGACCAGCAGGATCCGGGGCTCGACCGCGTCGTAGAACGCGGTGTTCGGGATCGGGTTGCCGCACCCGGGCATCGACGTGTCGGTCACGGCGTAGCGGACGCCGACGTCGGCCGCCGCCCGCATCGCCTCGGCGTTGACCAGCCCGGAGACGCTGGGCGTGACCAGGTCGCGCGCGTCGAAGCCGTCGAGCGGGAGGTCCGCGGCGAGCTGCGCGTTCCGGGCGAACGCCGGGTAGGCCACGCCGTAGCTCGCCGCGTCGAGCCCGCCATGGGCCCAGGTGTGGGTGATCCAGTACCAGTCGCCGTTCTGCGCGACCGCCTCCTCGGTCAAGGCGTCGTCGCTGGCCGCGCCGGACCCGTTGAAGGCGAGCGACACGCGGAAGTCCGGCGTGCCGGGGTCGGCGCGCCGGGCCGTCAGCCACGCGCGCGCGGCCTGCAGGTCGACGCCGTCGATCCGGAAGGTGCTCCCGTCGGTGAGCACGCCCCCGAAGAACAGGTCGTCGACCTGCGCGCTCAGGTCGATGTGGCGCTCGCCGAGGTAGGCGCCGCCGGCCACCCAGCCGATGACGCCGTGGAGGAACAGCAGCGAGTGCAGCCGGTCGGGATCGTTCCGGAACATCAGCAGCAAGGACTCGCGCCCGTCCGCACCCTGATGGACCGCGGCGAGCGCGTGGCCGTCACCGTCGGTCAGCAGCGGCGTCAGCGGCGCGCCCGCGACCGGCGCCGCGAGGTAGGCGGCGTCGCCGTCGAGCTGCTGGGCGGCGCCGCAGTTCACGTCGCGGAACACCGCCTCGCCAGCGGCGCTGCAGCTCACGGCGAGCGGCGCGGCGGTCGTGTCGCGCAGGGTCGCGTCGCCGAAGCCCAGGGCCGGATCCGGCCAGGCCGCGAGCACCGCCCGGCGGACCAGGAACGCCGCCTCGTACTCGGCCAGCACCGCCCACTCGGCGGCGCTCAGGGCGGAGGTCGAGCCGATCGCGAGCGCGCCGCTGGTGAGGATCGTGCCCTGGTAGAGGCCATGGGTGGCGGTGCCCAGCTGGGCCGCGGTCAGCGCTGGCTGCTGGGTGGCGACGAAGACGTCGTACGGCACGCCGCGGAAGTCGAGCGCGGCACGGATCGCCCCCAGCTCCGGCTCGCTGCCATCAGCGGCCAGCACCAGCAAGCGCGCCTCGACCGGGAGCGTCGCGTCACCGAGCGCCGCCGCGCTCACCGGGCGATCCAGCACAGCCACCGACACCGGCGCCACCGGTCCGCTGTCCGGAGCGACCAGCGCCGCGGGCGCAGGTGCCCCGGTGTGCGCGGACGCCACGACCACAGTCGGCGCATCGCGGCAGCCGACGAGCCCGATCATGAGGAGGATCGTGCACAGGGCGGGGCCAGGTCTCGTCATGCCCCCAGGCAGATGCAAGCCCGGACCCATCGCCGGAAGGCGCAAAGGCCGCAGCGGTCGACCACGCCCTGCAGTCGGCGTGACGCGCTCGGTGGGCGGCGGGGTGCGGCGGCGGCGAGACGTCAGCCGGCTGGCGAGGTGCGGCGGCGGCGAGACGTCAGCCGGCTGGCGAGGTGCGGCGGCGGGGTGCGGCGGCGAGGTGCGGCGGCGAGGTGCGGCGGCGGCGAGACGTCAACCGGCTGGCGAGGTGCGGCGGCGGCGAGACGTCAGCCGGCTGGCGAGGTGCGGCGAGAGGTCGCGGAGCGTCACGACCGCGCGGGACCGCGTCGGCCTCCGCTGCGTCGACGACCGGCGCGCGCTCGTTGTCGGCCACGGCCCTCGGTCCGTGGCTCGCGGCTCGATCGGTCCGGATCGGCGATTGCGCCCGGGCGCGATCCGCGCTTTCAATCGATGATGCGGCTCGCGACCCTCACCCTCGCCCTCGCCGTCACCAGCGCCTCGGCCCACGCCGACGTCGCGAAGCTCGGCGCCGCTGAGCTCAAGGAGATCGCCAGCTCGAGCTGTCCCTACTGGTCGCCGACCGGACCCTCCGTGATCTGCCTCGAGGCGTCCGAGACCGTGCCCGGCGTCGTGGTGACCGCGGTGGTCGCCAAGGCGCGCGCGCGGAGGGCGATCAGCTGATCGACGTCGCCAACAACAACCTGCGGACGTTGCCGCGCGGGCTGACCGCGTTGAACCGCGAGCTCCGCAAAGGGCTACGTGCCGGCGACCGCGGTGTTCTCGACGGGCTCGGACCCCGCCCGGGTGACGATCGAGGGGGACCTCACGGTCGGGGTCGACGGCGGCGCCGTCACGTTGCGCCGCGGCGCGCAGGAGCTCGAGCGCCTGGCGCCGACGATCGCCGACGGCCACACCCTGGTCGCCGAGGTGACCAGCCTCGGCGGCCATCACCTCGCGGTGATCGCGAGCTCCGCGTACGACGAGAACGAGCGCGGCCCCGCGGTCATCGCGATCTGGAAGCTCCCCACCGGGTACGGCTGCCCGGAGCGGATCCGATGCGCGCCGCACCACGCGCAGGTGCGCGCGCTGCTCGACGAGGTCTGCCGTGACGCGTTCGACGCCGGGCGCTACCAGCACGTCGCCACCGCGGTGAACGACGGTGAGCTCGTCGCCGACGACCTCCGCTACCTGTTCAACGCCTACGGCGCGTTCCACGGCTACGCGTTCAAGAAGCTCCGCTACCTCAACGACTTCTTCTACGACGCCGACGCCGCGGCCTGGCTCCCCCAGCCCTGCCTCGCGAAGGTCCGCTCGCTCGCCAGCGAGCGCGCGCTGTCAGCCGCGCAGGCCAGCATGCAGGTCCAGCTCCGCCAGCTCTGGAAGCAGGCGAGCGCCGACTGACCGAAAGGGGACGGTGTCAACGTTGACAACGTTTCGGCCGCGGCCGCCCGACGACGCTCCTGGCGGCGCGGGACACCGGCAGTTGCTGTAGCGCCGGCGCCGCCGGATCAGCGATGAGCTCCGGGTCGTCGCATGTCGACTCGACGCCGGCGCCCAGCCCACAGGGGCGCGCGAAGGTTGTCAACGTCGACACCGTCCCTCCGTCCCGCGCGCGTGCGATGGTCGGCGCGTGACCGCGCAACGTCGGCTGGCGCCCGCTGGATGTCCCCGATCCACGCAGGGCACCGTCATCCCGGTGCACCTGCTCTACCCGAGCGACGCGCCGTCGAGCCCCGTCGCGTTCGGGCCGTACGCGCTCGACCTGGCGCGCGACGCCGCGGTCGTCGGCGCGCGGCTCCCGGTCGTGGCGGTCTCCCACGGCCAGACCAGCACGCCGTGGAGCCACCGCGGGCTGGCCACGCACCTCGCGCGCGCCGGCTGCGCGGTCGTGCTGATCGAGCACCCGGGCGACTCGCGCCGCGACCCCGGCCTCGCCGGCACCGCCGCCAACCTGGCCAACCGCCCCCGCCACGTGCGCTTGGCGCTCGACGCCGCGTTCGCCGACGCGGCGCTCGGGCCGGCGCTCGCGCTCGGGCGCGTCGCGGTGATCGGCCACTCGATCGGCGGCTACACGGCGCTGGCCTGCGCCGGCGGGCGCGCGCTCGCGCTGCCCAACCAGACCGCCGACGGCGTCGCGCGTCCGGTGGCGATCGTCCCCGATCCGCGGGTGGTCGCGGTGGCGCTGCTGGCGCCGGCGCTGCCGTGGCTGATGGCGCCCGACGCGCTGGCCGACGTCCGCGCGAAGATCTACGCCCGCGCCGGCGCGCTCGACGAGCTGGCGCCGCCGTACGTCATCGAGCGGATCTTGCGCGGGCTGCCACCGGCGACGCCGCTCAACTACCGGGTGATCCCGGCTGCGGCCACTTCGGCTTCCAGTCGCCGTTCCGCCGGCGCTGGCGCAGCCGGGCTTCGCGCCGCGCACGATCCGCCCGGCTTCGACCGCGCGGCGTACCAGGCCCGGCTCGCCGACGAGCTGACCGCGTTCCTGCGGGCGGCGCTCACCGCGGCCTGACGCCCACCGCGTCGATCACTGCCGGGCGAAGCCGACGGGGCCGGAATCTCCCAGTCGCGGCTCCGCAGGCCCTCCCAGCAGTCCCCGGACATGCGCAGGCGCACGACGGGCACGCTCAGCCTTCCCAGCCACCGAGGCAGCTCGCCTTCAGCAGCCGCTGCTTCCTGTCGATCTCCAGCGTCGCCACCGCGAGCGAGCCCACGCGCCGAAGGCGGGCCCGGTCGATGAGCGTGTCCCACGCCTCGTCCAGGCTGCGCGCCTCGCCGATGAAGACCTCGTAGTCGCCGCTGTACTCGTCGAGCGACTCGACGAAGTCGCGGTCCAGGACGACCAGCCGCCCCTGCCACACGGTGACCACCACCAGCGGTACGTCGTAGAACCCGCGATAGACGAAGGGGATCCAGGTCTCGTGCTCCGCTGCCACGCTCATGCTCCTCGGTCCGGGTCCTAGACCTGTGCGCACTCGACCTGCAAGACGCGGAAGCAAACCGTGCGGCCGCCTACGTACTGGGGGTCAGCGACCGTCGCCGCGATGTCATCGAGCATCTCCGTGGCGATGGCGTACTCACCCGGGTCACGCTGCTCCATGACGACGGCGTTGGGCCACACCAGGAGCACATGGCTCGCCCCCAGATCCGTGACCGCCTGCGAGAGCGAGTCACGGAGCGCGTCCCAGACGTAGTCACTCAGGATCGGCGGGTCCAGCGGCATCGTCGCTCGCATCGCCTGAAAGAAGGAGGACCGGTCGACGATGGTCGCCGGCAACACCCGCACGAGCACGCTGCAGGCGTCCGAGCTCCGAGGCCACGCCGAGTTCGCGACTTCCAGGAACACGCGCGCGACCGGCTCCAGTACGTCCGTCATCTCCACCGCCCGGTCGGATCGACGCACGATGATGCCCGTGCCGCCATGCCATCGGCGCGATCGCATTCTCGGAGTGGCGCGACGCGCCCGCTCGGCACGACGAGATCGCGCCCGCTATGGAACATAGACGGCCTCGACCGTGAACCGGCATCGCCCGCCATCCACCTCATGCACGCTCACCGCCAGCACCCTCTCGCTCCTGCCCGACACCGCCCACAGATCGACGAACACGTCCCAGAACCCGCCCATCCACGACGCCACCGAAGTGGTCCACGTGGCCTCGGGCAGCTCGACGAGCGATTCCCCGTAGGCGACGAGGTAGCGGCCGATCTGCGCCCACGCGTTGCGCGTACACTGCACGTCCTCACCCTGCACCGTCGGCGACGTCCGGCCAGCCACGAGCGCTGCGACGATGCCGGTGAGCGCGGCGCGCCATTGGTGGGGCACCGGATGCGGGGCCTCGTCATCCTTCACGGGTTGGTGGGCGGAGTTCATGATGACCTGCACGCGTGGCGGATCGGCGGTTCGGGTTCGCGGGTCGCACGGGCTCAGCCCTACCTTGGTGCTCCGGCGACGTGCCAATCGAAGCTGAGCGTGACCACCAGGGGTTGGTAGCACGTCGGCCAGATCAGTACGCACCTCCCTCGGGGATGACGCCATCCCCGTCAGGCACCTTGCCGTGACCCAGGGCCGTCTCGCTTGGGCAGGCGCGCTCGTAGTGCCAGAACCAGAAGCTGTCCCCGGGCCGGGCCGCGTCAGCCAGGTATCGTTCGAGCTCTGCGTGGTCGTCGAAGATCATGCGCGTCGGCGCGCGCGCGCCGCGGAAGTGCCGATGCTCGACGATGACCGCCGACTCGTCCGACAGCACCCGCGTGACCGTTTCCAGGACGCGCGCATC
>JADJUF010000023.1 GCA_016717005.1 Myxococcales bacterium
GTCGACCGCGGCGCTCGATGTCAATGGAGTGCCGGTGGTGGATCCGGCGGCGATGTTCGACGCCGCGGGCAACATGGTGGCGCTGGCGCACCTGCGCCGGATGGCCTGGAGCTGGCGCGGCTGCCTGACCGAGGCCGTGACCGTCGAGCGCGCCGGCGGGCCCGTCGACGACGGCGAGCGCTACGCGTACGGCGCGGACCGGGTGCGGGTCAGGAAGACCCACACGCCCAGCCCGATGGGCTTCCTGCGCGAGGTGCTCGGCCGCCCGGCCCACGAGCGGGCCTTCGTCGTGATCCCGGTCGGCTACCCCGCCGCCGGGGCCCAGGTGCCCGACCTGCACCGCAAGCCGCTGGCGGACGTGCTGGTCCGGAGGTGATCGGCGGGTGACGACGGCCAGCGGCGCGCCGCGCCCTCGATGACGGCGATCCGCCAACCCGCCGCGCGTGGTCACGGCCGGTTCCGGGCCACGCGGTCGCGCGAGGGCGTAGGCTGTGGCGATGATGTCCCTCGTCGACCGCCTCGCCTCCTACGCCGGCTATCACCGCGACAAACGCAACATCGCGACGCACTTCGTCGGGATCCCGATGATCCTGGTCGGCACGCAGGCCGCGCTCGCGAAGATCGGCCTGGGCCCGGTCAACGCGGCGGTGGCGGCGACCGGCCTGGCGACGCGCTACTACCGGGCGATCGATCCCGCGTACGGCAACGCCATGGGCGTGGTGCTGGGCACGACCTGCGCGATGGGCACGGCCATCGCCGCGCTGCCGACGCCGCTGTGGGCGGGCGCGACCGGCGGGCTACTGGTCGGCGGCTGGGCGATCCAGTTCGTCGGGCACGCGTTCGAGGGCCGCAAGCCGGCGTTCCTCGACGATCTGCGCGGGTTGCTCGACGGTCCGCTGTTCCTGGTGGCCGAGGTCGCGTTCGCCCTCGGGTTGTCGCCGGAGCTGCGCGCCGAGGTCGAGCGGCGCGCAGGCCCGACGCGCTGGGGCAGCGTCGACGCGACCGAGCTGGCGACCGCGGCGGCGTGACCGCCGATCGCGCTCGGAACGTCGACGCGACCGAGCTGGCGACCGCGGCGGCGTGACCCCCGATCGCGCTGGGGCAGCGTCGACGCGACCGAGCTGGCGACCGCGGCGGCGTGACCGCCGGGCCCGCGATCGCGCGGGCCGCCGTCACCGTCGTGGGCGCGACCTGCGGTCGTGCGGCGCGGCGCAGTCCGGCCGCGGCCCCGGCGCTGCCCTGACAGGCCGCGCGACGAGCTGCCGGCGCGGCGCGGACGCGGTAGGGTGCGCGCCGTCGCGATGCGCATCCTCCTGGTCACGCCGCCGATGACCCAGCTCAACACGCCGTACCCGGCGACGGCGTACCTGTGCGGGTTCCTGGCGCAGCACGCCGCCCGGCTCGGGCTCGAGGTGGTGCAGGCCGATCCGGCGCTCGAGCTGTTCTTGCGGCTGTACTCGCGGGCGGGCGTCACCGCGCTGGCCGCGCGGATCGCGGCGCGGGTCGGCGACCGCGGCGGCGGCAAGAAGGCGCGCCGCGACGGCGGGCTCGACGCCTCGGTCGGGCACTTCCTGGCCGAGCCCGGGCGCTACGCCGACACCGTCGACGCGGTCGTGCGCTTCCTGCAGGGGCGCGACCCGTCGCTGGCGCTGCGCATCGCCGGGCGCGAGTGGCTGCCCGAGGGCCCGCGGTTCGCGGCGATCGATGACGCGCTCGCGGCCGAGCCCGGCGGCGATCCGCTGGCGTGGGCGTTCGGCGAGCTCGGCATCCACGATCGCGCGAAGTACCTCGCGAGCCTGTACGTCGACGACCTGGCCGACGTGATCGCGCGCGGCGAGGACGCGCACTTCGGGCTGTCGCGCTACGGCGAGAAGCTCGCGGCCAGCGCGCCCAGCTTCGACGGCCTGGCCGCGGCCCTGGCGGCGCCGCCGACCCTGGTCGACGACCACCTGGCCGAGCTGACGCGCGCGCTGGTCGACCGCCACCGACCCGACCTCCTGGGCCTGACCGTGCCGTTCCCCGGCAACGTCTACGGCGCGCTGCGCATGGCCCAGGCCGTGCGCGCCCACGCCCCGGCGACGCGGATCGTGATGGGCGGCGGCTACGTCAACACCGAGCTGCGCGGCCTGCGCGAGCCGCGCCTGTTCGACCTGGTCGACTACGTCACCCTCGACGACGGCGAGGCGCCGCTGCTGGCGCTGCTCGAGCACCTGCGCGACCCGGCCCGGCCGCTCCTGCGCACGTTCGTGCGCGTCGACGGCGAGGTCGAGCAGCGGACGACCGACGCGCTCCACGACGTGCCGCTGGCCCAGGCCGGCACGCCGACCTACGCCGGGCTGCCGCTCGATCGCTACCTGTCGGTGGTCGAGATGCTCAACCCGATGCACCGGCTGTGGTCCGACGGGCGCTGGAACAAGCTCACCGTCGCCCACGGCTGCTACTGGAAGAAGTGCAGCTTCTGCGACGTCACGCTCGACTACATCGGCCGCTACGATCCGGTGACCGCCGACCTGCTGGTCGATCGGATCGAGGCGATCGTCGCCGAGACCGGCCAGACCGGGTTCCACCTGGTCGACGAGGCCGCGCCGCCGGGCGGGCTCAAGGCCCTGGCCGAGCGCCTGCTCGCGCGCGGCGTGACGATCACCTGGTGGGGCAACATCCGGTTCGAGAAGACCTTCACGCCCGAGCTGGCGCAGCTGCTGGCCCGGGCGGGCTGCGTCGCGGTGTCGGGCGGGCTCGAGGTCGCGTCCGATCGCCTGCTCGAGCGCATGAAGAAGGGCGTCACGGTCGAGCAGGTCGCGCGCGTGACCCGGGCGTTCACCGACGCCGGGATCATGGTCCACGCCTACCTGATGTACGGGTTCCCGACCGAGACCGAGCAGGAGACGATCGACAGCCTCGAGCGCGTGCGCCAGCTGTTCGCCGCCGGGTGCGTGCAGTCGGCGTTCTGGCACCGGTTCGCGGCCACGACCCACAGCCCGATCGGCCAGGCGCCTGACCTGTTCGGCATCCGCCTGACCCGGGCGCGCGCGGTCACGTTCGCCGAGAACGAGGTGCCGTTCACCGATCCGACCGGCGTCGATCACGACCGCCTCGGCGTCGGCCTGCGCAAGGCGCTCTACAACTACATGCACGGCCTCGGCCTCGACGTCGACGTCCGGCGCTGGTTCGACGACGGCGGCCGCGGCCGCAAGGTGCCCGCCGCCAAGGTCCCGCGCGATCTGGTGGAGCGCGCGCTCTCGCGCTGACCGCGCGTATATATACTGGCCCGAATGCACGGGAACGAGCTGCTCGACGTGGTGTTCCGATGGGCCCACCTGATCGCCGGGATCATGTGGATCGGGAACTCGATGCTGTTCAACTGGCTCGATCGCAACCTGGTCGCGCCCGGCCCTGACGCCAGCAAGCTGTCGCAGGGCAAGATCTACATGGTCCACTCGGGCGCGTTCTACGAGGTCGAGAAGAAGCTCCTGGCGCCGGGCGAGCTGCCCGATCAGCTCCACTGGTTCAAGTGGCAGAACTTCTCGACCTGGGCGACGGGCATCGCGCTCCTGGTGGTCGTCTACTACATGAACGGCGCCGCGTTCCTGATCGACCCGTCGGTGCGGGCGATGGGGCAGGGCGAGGCGATCGGGTGGTCGGTCGGCGCGCTGGTGGCGGCGTGGGCGATCTACGACGGCCTGTGGATGACGCTGGGCAAGAAGGCGCCGGCGGCGGCGACCGTGCTGTCGTTCGTGATGCTGTTCGGCGCCGCCTACGCGTTCACGCTCCTGTTCAGCGGCCGGGCCGCGTACCTGCAGACCGGCGTGATGATCGGCACGGTCATGACCGGCAACGTGTGGATGCGGATCATGCCGTCGCAGCGGTCGCTGATCGCCGCGACCAAGGCCGGGGAGGAGCAGGACGCGACCCTGTCGCTGCGCGCCAAGCAGCGGTCGATCCACAACAACTACCTGACGTTCCCGCTGCTGTTCATCATGATCTCGAACCACTTCCCGTCGACCTACGGCCACCACCTGCGCTGGTTCGTGCTGGCCGCGGTGATGGTGGGCGGCGCCGGCGTCCGCCACTTCATGAACGCGCGCTACGACGGCCGGCCGTGGATGACGTGGGCGACGCCGGGCGTGGGCATGGCGGCGGTGGCGTTGGCCGGCCTGGTGCTGCTGACCCGCATCCGCGAGGCGCCGGCCGTGACCGTGACCGACCAGGTGTCGTTCGCGCGGGTCCAGGAGATCATCCAGGCGCGGTGCGTGCAGTGCCACAGCGCCAGCCCGACCGACGATCAGTTCCAGGTGGCGCCGGTCAACGTCATGTTCGACACCGCCGAGCGGGTCCAGGCGATGGCGGCGCGCATCAAGGACCGCGTCTACGTCAACAAGACCATGCCGTTCCTCAACAAGACCCAGATCACCGAGCAGGAGCGGGCCGAGCTGGCCGCCTGGGTCGATCAGGGAGCGCAGCTCAAGTGACGCGGGTCGATCGGGTCGTGCGGTCGCGGCGCGTGGTCACCGGCGGCGCGATCGGCCCGGCCGCGATCTACATCGCCGGCGCGCGCATCGTCGCGGTGGCGCCGTGGGCCGACGTCCCGGCCGGGGCCGCGCTCGACGACGTCGACGACCTGGCGGTGCTGCCCGGCGTGGTCGACACCCACGTCCACCTCAACGAGCCCGGCCGCACCGAGTGGGAGGGCTTCGAGACCGCGACCCGGGCCGCGGCCGCCGGCGGCGCGACGACCCTGGTCGACATGCCGCTCAACTCGATCCCGCCGACCACGACCCGGGCGGCGCTCGCCGCCAAGCGCGCCGCCGCGACCGGGCAGTGCGCGGTCGACGTCGGCTTCTGGGGCGGGGTCGTGCCCGGCAACACGGGCGAGCTCGCCGGCATGGTCGCCGACGGGATCCGCGGCTTCAAGTGCTTCCTGGTCGACAGCGGCGTCGAGGAGTTCGGCTGGGTCGACGAGGCGGCGCTGGCGCCGGCGATGGCCGAGCTGGCGCGGCTGGCGGCGCCGCTGCTGGTCCACGCCGAGGTGGCCGGCCCGATCGACGCGGCCGCGGCCGGCCTGGCCGGCGCCGACCCCGCGCGCGTACGCGACCTACCTGGCCAGCCGGCCGCCGGCCGCCGAGGAGCAGGCGATCGCCCTGGTGGTGCGGCTGTGCCGGGCCACGCGCGCGCGCACGCACATCGTCCACCACTCGGCGGCGTCGGCGCTGCCGCTCCTGCGCGGGGCCCGCGCCGACGGCCTGCCGCTCACCGCCGAGACCTGCCCGCACTACCTGACGTTCGCGGCCGAGGACATCGACGACGGCGCGACGCCGTGGAAGTGCGCGCCGCCGATCCGCGAGCGCGCCAACCGCGACGCGCTGTGGGCGGCGCTGGCCGAGGGCGTGCTGTCGCTGGTCGCGTCCGATCACTCGCCGTGCACGCCGGCGCTCAAGCGCCTCGACGCCGGCGACTTCGTGGCGGCGTGGGGCGGCATCGCCGGGCTGCAGGTGGCGCTGCCCGCCGTGTGGACCGCGGCCCGGGCCCGCGGCCACACGCTCGTCGACCTGGTCCGGTGGATGTGCGAGGCGCCGGCGGCCCTGGCCGGGCTCGCGGGGCGCAAGGGCGTGATCGCCGTCGGCGCCGACGCCGACCTGTGCGTGCTGGCCGACGCCGAGGCGTTCTGCGTCGACCCCGCGCTGATCCGCCATCGCCACCAGGTCACGCCCTACGCCGGCGTGCGCCTGGTCGGCCGCGTCCACGCCACCTACCTGCGCGGCCGCAAGATCTTCGACGGCACCGACGTCGACGGCGTCGGCGGCGCGCTGTTGTAAGCAACCGCGCGCGCGGCCGGTCGATAGGTAGGGGACGCGCCGGGTTGGCGCATGGAACCAGGAGGACCCGATGGGATGGACCGCCAGCTACCAGATCCTGCGCGATCGACCGCTCGACGACGACGAGCTGACCGCGCTCGACGACTTCATCGCGCGCAGCAACAAGCCGTCGTGGGAGGGGGAGGGCTTCGGGCTCGCGGTGACGCGCGAGGGGCGCGCCGACCGCGTCATCGGCGATGGCTGGCAGAAGCTGCCGTTGACCGAGGACACCGAGGATCTGGAGCGGCTGTGCCGCGTGCTCAACGAGCTGGCGACCGTGGTCGCCGGCGTCGAGCTCCGGCTGGTCGACGACTTCGGCGCGCTCGGCCTGACGCCGGCCGGCCAGGCCACGACCAGCGGGCGGCCGGCGGCGCTGGTCGACCTCGGTGAGCGCGACCGGACCCAGTGGCAGGCGCCAGGGGCCTGGCTCCCGCCCCGGTTCGCGCCAGTGCCGGCCGAGCTGGTCGACTGGCTCGCCGGCGCCGACGGCGATCGCTCGGTCGTCCGCGCGGCGCTCACGACGCTCGCCGACTGGCCGCGCGAGCACCCGGACCGCGCGCGCGTGCTGGCGCGCCTGGCCGAGACCTCGGCGCGCACGGTCGCCAAGGCCGGCCTCGACGTCTACGCCGAGGCCACGCGCGACAGCGACGGCTGGGGCGTGGTGACGCGGGCGCTCGAGGGCATGGCGGCGGGGGACGTGACCCCGGCCTTCGTCGTCCGCTTCCTGACGATCTGGCGCCACCCGCGCGGGATCTACTGGTACGGCGATCTCGCGCTGCCCGACCGGTTCCGCGACCAGGTCGCGGCGGACGCCGAGGTCGAGGGGCAGATGCGCGCGGATCTCGCGGCCTCGCTCGACGACCCCAGCGCGACCGAGCTGGTGCATCGCCGGGCCGAGCACGCCGCGCACATGCTCGGGCGCGCGCGCACGCCGAGCGCGATCCGGGCGCTGGTCGAGGCGGCGCGGCGGCTGCGCGGGACGCCGCTGTCGACCGATCTGCGCTACCACACCTACCCCGGCATCCACGAGGGGCTGGCCCTGGCGGCGGTGCCGGCGGCGGTGCCGACCCTGCTGCTCGACCTCGGCACCGGCCCCAACTGGGAGCGGCACCGGATCGCGGCGCTGCGGACGCTGGCGCAGCGCGCCCCCGCGCGGGTCGAGCCGATCGCGAGCGCGCTGGCGGCTGGCGGCGACCTCGATCTGATCGAGGTGCTGACGATGATCGGCGGCGCCGCGGTCGGGCCCGCGCTGCGGCTGCTGGCCGACGCGCCCGACGCGTGGCTGGCACGGCGCGCGCGCGAGGCCCTGGCGGCCCGCGGTGACGAGGTCCCGCCCGAGCTCGAGGTCGATCTGCCGGCGCGGGTGCTCCACCGCAGCGGGCGCGTGCGCGACGACGCGGTGCGCGCCATCGAGGCGCTCGGCCCGAGCCACCTGCGCTGCCTGGTCGTGGCGGACGCGCTCGACGTCGCGGTCCGGCAGCGGTTCGACGAGGTCGTGCTGGTGCGCTCGGGGCTCGACGTCGTGCCGCGCGCGCTGCGCCGGGCTCCGCTCGACCAGCGCCTGGCGTGGATCGATCGCGGCGGCGACGGCGCGGTGCCGCCGCAGACGTGGTGGCCGGCGCTCGACCCGATCGTGGTCGACGGCGTCGCCGAGCACGCGGCCCGGGTGCCGCGGCCGTGGCCGCGCCTCGACGAGGCCAGCGAGCGCGCGCTCGTGGCCGAGGAGGAGGCGGTCCTCGCGGTGCTGCGGGCGGGCGCGCTCGACGTCGCCGCCGAGGTCGGCGCGGCCATCGCGGCGCCGGCCGAGGTGCGGCTGATCGATCCGCTGGCGCCGGCGCCGCCACCGATCGCGGCCACGTCGTCGGCGCCGGGCACCGCGCCGGCCGCGGCCGTGACGTCGTCGTCGAGCGCGGGCTCGCCGCTGCCGGCGCCGAGCGCCATCGCGGCGCCGGCGGCGCCCGGGGCCGGCGACCTCGCGGACGAGGTCATCGATGAGCTGCTCTCGGTCATGGCGCGCGAGGTGACGGTGCCGCCGGCGCTGGTCGCGCGGGCGGGCCTGGCGCGCGGGATCGCGAGCATGGACAGCTACGCGCGCGGCAACGCGCTCCGCGATCGGTTGCTCGCGTGCGATCGAGCCCGGGTCGGACAGCGCCTGCTCGCCGGCCTGGAGACGCTGCACGCTGGCTATCCCATCAGCCGCATCGCCGAGGGCGTGTTCCCGTACGTGGGTGACTCGGACGACGGCGCCGCCGCGCTGACGAGGTGCTGGCAGGTGGCGTTCGAGGTGCCATGGGAGAACCCCGGTCGCCTGACCGATCTGCTCGCGGCGGTGGCGTCGATGCCGCCGCTGTTCGCGGCGTGCGTCGACGAGCTGGCCGCGCCCGACGGCGACCGCGGGGGGGCGCGCACGGCCAGCGCGTTCGAGCTGGTCACCCGCGCCACCGCCCACGCCGACCTGGCGCGCGCCGCGATCGTGGCGCGCCTGCGGGCCGATCGCGGGCGCCCCGGTGAGCGCGTGCGCTGGCGGCGCGACGCCCAGCGCGCGCTGGCGCGCCTGCCTGGCCCCGACGCGGCGCCGACCGCGCTGCTCGAGCTGGCCGAGGCCGCCGAGCCGTCGACGATGGTCAACCTCATCGAGTGCCTGGCGGCGAGCGACCTCGGCTCGGCGACCCAGGTCAAGCGCCTGGTCGACACGCCCGGGCTCGCGGTCGACGCGGCCAAGGTGCTGCTCCGCGCCGGGCTGGTGACCGCGGCCGAGCGCGCGCGCTTGCTCGCCCATCCGTTCTGGCGCGTGCGCCTGGTCGCCGCCGACGAGTGCCGTGAGTGGGCGCGGGCCAAGGTCGAGACGTTCGCGGTGTGGGCCGCGATCGACGCCGCTGGCATCGCGGTGCCCGATGACGATCGGCGCCGAGCCCGGGGCGACGCCGCCGCGTCCGCGAGCTGGGACGACCTCGCGCGCGCGCACGGCCAGCCGCTGACGCTGTCCGCGCTCGCGCCGCCGATCGCCGGGGCGGCCTCGCCCTGCGCCGACTACCGGGCGTGGGCGCTGTGGGCGCTCGACGAGGCGGCCGCGCCCGAGACCGTGGTCGCGCGCGTGCTCGCGGACGAGCTCGATCGTGCGCTGGTAGCGCGCGGCTACCCGCGGTCGTCGTCGCGGTGGGTGCGGTGGGCCGCGGGCGTGCCGGAGCTGCCCAGCGATCGGCGGGCGCGCCTGAGCTGGGCGCTGGCGCGCGTGTCCGACGAGCTCGATCCGACGCTGGCGCGGGTCGCGCGCGACGGGGCGGCCGCGGTCGCCGCGACGCTCCCGCCGCCGACCCTCGCGCTCACTCCGGACGAGCGCGCCGAACTGGAGCGCCAGGAGGACGTGATCGCCGCGCGCGGCGCGGCGCTGTTCCGAGACGGCGTGCCGCCGCTGCCGCCGCTGTCCACGCCGGCCCCGGTCACGGCGTCGAGCCCGTCCTGCGCGCCGCGCGACTCGTACTTCTGAAGCGCCCGGCCGCGACCGGCGTCACGGCGGCGCGCTGTCGGAGCTACCGCGGCGCGACCGCCAGGGCCCGCGCCGGCGCCGCCGGGTCGCCGGTGAACTCGAGGTCGACGGCGTAGGTGCCGTCGGGCACGTCGAGCGCGGTGATCGCCGCGCACACGTCGGCCGCGCACGCGACGTCGACGCGGTCGACGAGGCGGAGGTGATCGCCGACGGTCGCGAACCATGGCTGCGGGGCGTGGGCGAAGGCGAGGTCGAACGCGCGCCCGGCCTCGGCCGGCGTGACCTCGAGGATCTCGTCGAGGACGAGGGTCTTCGCGCTGCCGTCGGCCGGCGGATCGTCGACCTGCTCGACGTGGTAGCGCAGCCGCGTCGTGACGCCCCAGGTGTGGGTGAAGCCGCGGATCCCCTCGTAGGCATAGTCGACCGCGCCGCCGTCGCTCATCATCGCCAGGCACAGCTGGTTGGTGAGCCCGACGCACGGGGCGGCGTAGGGCAGCACGGTGGTCTCGATCGTGTCGTCGCCGCACCCGCTCACCAGCGCCACCCCGACCAGTCCGCCCAGGATCATGTTCTGCATGAGTCCAGCTTCGCGACGGGTGGCCCGACCGTCAAGGCGCGTGGACACCGCGTGCCGACCGTCACGGCCTCGCGGTCCGCCGGCGCCGACGCCCACCGGCGCGCGGTCACGGCGCGCGGACGGCCACCGCGCGGACCGGCGTCGCCGGATCGCCGGTGGCCTCGACCTCGACCTCGAACCGCACGCCGGCGTCGTCGCGCGCGACCAGCTCGGCGCACACCTCCGACGCGCACGCCACCGGCACCCCGAGCAACAGCACGTGGTCGCCGTCGGCGGTGAACCATTTCCAGGTCGGCGACAGGTGCCACACCGCCGGCGCGCCGGCGGGGACCACGCGGGTCGCGTCGACGTGGTCGACCACGTAGGCGCCGACCGCGTCAGGGATGCCCGACGCGTCGTCGACGGTGTAGCGGACGTCGGCCTCGACGCCCCAGGTCGGCGTGTAGCCCTCGAGCGGGTTGTAGAACGGCGTCGCGGCGCCGGCCTCGTCGAGCATGACGGTGCACAGGTGTGCCGTGATCGCCTCGCACGGGGTGCGGTACCAGGCGATCGTGCCGATGTGCTGCGGGTCGCTGCAGCCGACCAGCGCCGTCACCGCCAGGAGGCCGAGCCATCGCTCACGTCTCATGGGAACACTGTCGCCGGGGCCCCGCGACCGAGCAAGCGTGCTGCCATGGTCTACCGGGCGGCGCGTGGTCGCCGTCACGGTGGCCGCGCGGGGGCCGGTCGCGGTAGCGTGGGCCGCGCATGACGACCGACCCCGCGTTCCTGGATCTGCCCGACCTCGCGCTCGACGAGGTCGGCGGCGCCGCGCTCTCGTGCAACGACGAGTTCTTCGCCGAGAAGGAGAACCTGCTCAAGCCCGACGCCGCGGTGTGGAAGGACCACGTCTACACCGATCGGGGCAAGTGGATGGACGGCTGGGAGACCCGGCGCCGGCGCGAGCCCGGCTACGACTGGTGCGTGATCCGCCTGGGCATGCCGGGCGTGATCCACGGGGTCGTGATCGACACCGCGTGGTTCCGCGGCAACTACCCGGCCGAGGCCTCGCTCGAGGGCTGCGAGCTCGACGATCCGCTCGACCTGCGGGCGCTCGCGACCGCGACCTGGACCGAGCTCCTGCCGCGGGCCGAGCTGGGCGGCGATCGCAAGAACCAGTTCGCGATCGGGCACCGCGGCCGGGTCACGCACCTGCGCCTCAACATCTTCCCCGACGGCGGCGTCGCGCGCCTGCGCGTCCACGGCGTGGTCACGCCGCGGCCGGCGCAGCTGGTCGGCACGATCGATCTGGCGGCGCTGACCAACGGTGGCTGGGTCGAGGCGTGCAGCGACATGTTCTTCGGCTCACGCAACAACCTGATCAAGCCCGGGCCGTCGCGGACGATGGCCGACGGCTGGGAGACCCGGCGGCGGCGCGGCCCCGGCCACGACTGGGCGCTGGTCCGGCTGGCGGCCCCGGGCCTGGTCGACCGGCTCGAGCTCGACACCTCGCACTTCAAGGGCAACGCCCCGGGCCGGTGCCTGGTCGAGGGCCACGCGCCCGGCCGCCCCGACGACTGGCGGGTCCTGCTCGACACGCCGCTGCAGCCGCACACCCGCCACGTGTTCGCCGACGAGCTGCGTCGGGTCGGCGCGATCAGCCACGTGCGCCTGAGCGTGTTCCCCGACGGCGGCATCGCCCGCATGCGGGTGTGGGGCCAGCTCGCCGCCGCGAGCGCGGCGCTGGTTACGTTCGACGTGCTCGACCCGGCCAGCGCCGAGGCCGCGCTCCTGACCGCGTGCGGCTCGACCGCGTGGGCCCGGCGGATGGCGGCGCACCGCCCGTTCGAGGACCAGGCCGCGCTCGAGCGCATCGCCGAGCGGAGCTGGTGGTCGCTGGCCGAGGCCGACTGGCTCGAGGCGTTCGCGGCCCACCCGCGGATCGGCGCGCGCCCCGCCGCCGAGCACGGCGCCTGGGCCGCCGGTGAGCAGCGCGGCGCCGCCGCGGCCGACGACGCGACTCGCGCGGCCCTGGCCGAGGCCAACGCCGCGTACGCGGACAAGCACGGCTTCATCTACATCGTCTGCGCCACCGGGCGCAGCGCCGACGAGATGCTGGCCGATCTGCGCGCGCGCCTGGGCCGCGACCGCGCCAGCGAGATCCGGACCGCGGCCGAGGAGCAGGCCAAGATCACGCGGCTGCGCCTGCGCAAGCTGCTGACGGGCGCGTGAGCGTCCGCGGCCGCGGCGCTCGGCGACTGGATGGCTTCAACCTGGGCGCGCCGCGGGGGTAGCATCGGCGTCCGATGATCACCACGCACGTCCTCGACACCGCGCTCGGACGGCCGGCGCGCGGCGTCCCGATCCACCTCGAGCTGCACGAGGGTGACGGCTGGCGCGCGCTCGGCGCCGGCACCACCGACGACGACGGCCGCCTGCGCACCCTGACCCCGGCCGGGCCGGTCGCCCCGGGCCGCTACCGGATCAGCTTCGACACCCAGGCCTACTTCGACGCCCACGGCGCGACCGGGTTCTTCCCGTCGGTGGAGATCCAGTTCGTCGTCGTCGACGGCGCTGCGCACTACCACGTGCCGCTGCTGCTGAGCCCGTACGGATACTCGACCTACCGCGGCAGCTGAGAGCCGGAGCAGGAATCGACGGCCCACCGCGGACGCGCGAATGCGCTCCGGCAGGGGCGGCCGCAACGGCAGGGTCGGTCGGCGACGCCGTGCGGCGCCGGCCTGGGCACGCCGCGCGGGACGGCCGGCGATGCGCAGCGGTGACCGCACGGCGACGGGGTCGGGCCGGCGACCGTCGCCCTTCGGCGGTCTCAGCGGTCTCGGCGGTCTCGGCGGTCGGCGTGTCGCTCAGCCGCACAGGGTGATGAACCGCAGGACGTCGTAGGTCAAGGCGAACAGGGTGGCGCAGCCGAGCGCCTTGGCGACGCCGCGCAGGGGCAGGTGGTCGAGGCCGCGGTGGGTCTTGGCGTCGGCGTTGACGGTCTCGGCCGTGGCGGCGCGCTGCTTGTAACGCTGCTTGGCGTCGTCGGTGCCCATGCGGACCCGCCATCGGGCGACGGCGTCGCTGTCACCGTCACGCGCCACGTGCGGATCGCGGGTGTCGCCGAGACGTGGCCTGGGCACGGGCGCGAGCACGGTGACCTGCTGCGCGGCTGCCGCGTCGATAGCGTCGTGCTGGGTGTCAGGCGAGCGTCAGCGAGCGTGCTGCGGGTACACGCCGGTGCGGGCCACGACCTGGGCGAGCATGGGGGTGCTCTGGCCCATGTCGCTGCCGCGGTTGATCGCGGTGACGCCGACGATGACGCGGGCGGCGTCGGTGGTGGTGGCGAACTGCAAGTTGAACGCCGGGCGGAAGCCGCCGTCGCCCATCTTCATGACGCGGGCGTCGGGATCGGTCGTCGAGACCCGCACGGTGGGATCCTTGGCGCGGCTGCGCTGCTTGGTCGCTTCGACCTCGGCGACCTGCGCCAGCGCCGCCTCGATGCGGGCGAGCCGATCGGCGGCGCCGCGGCACCGCGCGGCAGCGCGGCGCGCGCTGATCGCGGGATCGGCCGCAGCGCGCGTCACCGCGTCGAGGTGGGCGCGCGCCTCCTGCATCAAGGTCGCGAGCGTCGCGGTCCGGCGGAACGACGAGGCGCCGGCGCTCGCGCGCACCCGCGTCCCGTCCTGCGCGACGCTGTGCAGATCGACCAGGCCTTGCCGCATCAGCATCGCCAGCACCTGCGTGAGCAGCGCATCGAAGTCGTCGCCGCGTCGGCTGCGGAAGTCGGACAGCGTGTGGTAGCCGACCGCGACGCCACCACACAGCCAGCGGTAGCTCGCGTGGACCTCGGTCAGTCGGGCGAGTTCCCGCGCGCTGCCTTCGCCCTCGCTGGTCGCGTCACGCGAGCGCCAGCGAGCGTGCGCTGCGGTTCGACCATGGGCACGTCAGGATGCGCGCGGGGCGAGGGGCGCCGCGGTCGTGGTCCTCCCAGAGCACGCTCGCTGACGCTCGCGTGATGCTGCGCACCGGATCGTCCGCGGCGACGGCGGCGTCGAGGTCGATGCGCGCCCAGACCTGCTGATCACGGCGGGGCGTGCGGACCCGGGCACCGTGCTTGGCGCCGGCCGCCGCGCGTCGCCGGCGCGGGCCGAGCACCGTCACCGCAAGGTCGGGCGCGTCCGCCGGGAACAGAACGGGCTGCTCGAACGCCGGGGTGGAGGCGCGATCGGTCATCCGCTGGCAACGCGTCCGCCAGGCGATCGGTCTCCCGACCCCACGTTTTTCTTCGATGGTCGTCCGGTCGAGGCTTGACGGATCGGGTCGTCATGGTTATATATGCCGTATTCAAATGCGCCCGCCTCGCCACCGCCGCACGCCGATCCAGCTCACGCTGGATCAGGCGCGCCGCCCCACCGGGCACGGCGGCTGGCGCCCGGGTGCCGGCCGGCCCAAGGGCCGCGCCACCTGCTCCCACCAGGCCCGGCCGCGGTTCCCGGCGTCGGTGCCGATCCACGTCACGCTCAAGATCGCCGCCGGCCTGCCGTCGTTCCGCCGGGCCGCCATCATGCGCGTCGTCCGCGCCGCCATCGCCGCCGGCGGCCACCGCGGCGACTTCCGCGTCGTCCACTACAACGTGCTCGGCGACCACATCCACCTCGTCGTCGAGGCCGCCGGCGCCGCCGCCCTCGCCCGCGGCATGCAGGGCCTCACCATCCGCCTCGCCCGCCGCCTCAACGCGCGGCTCGGCCGCCGCGGGCGCCTCCTCGCCCAGCGCTACCACGCCCGCCCATTGCGCACGCCGCGCGAGGTCCGCAACGCCGTCCGCTACGTCTTGCTCAACGGCAGGCACCACGCCGCCGACCGCGGCCAGGCCCTCGCGCGTGGCTGGGTCGATCCGTACTCCAGCGCGCTCTGGTTCGACGGCTGGAAGACCGCGATCCGCACCGACGCCCCGTGGCTCCGCGCGCTGGCCAAGGACGGCTGCCCGACCGCCGCGCCACACACCTGGCTGCTCTCCGTCGGCTGGCGCCGCGGCGGCGGCCTCATCGACATCGACGACATCCCGGGGCCCGCGCCGTGACCCCGGGGGCCGGACCTACGCCGCCGGGCGATTCTTGCTCAGGCTGTGAGCTCCGGAGGCCGCACGCTTCATTCGCCGCCGGCGCACGACCGAATATCCGTCGGAGCGCTGTAACCGGGCCCGCGCCTGTGACGTAGTCGTCAGGTGGGACCCGAGGCCTCCGCGTCGCCGCCCGCGCGCGTGCGCTGTTGCTCGCGGTGCCGCGCGATCTACCGGAGCGACTTCATCCGGTGTCCCACCGACGGCGCGCTGATCGACGAGCACGAGGGCGATCCGCTGATCGGCACGACGCTGGGCGAGCACTACGTGATCGAGGCGTGCGTCGGTGAGGGGGCGATGGGCCGGGTCTACCGGGCCCGCCACGCCCGGCTGCAGCGGCGCACGTTCGCGGTCAAGGTGCTCCTGGGCGACCTGGCCAGCACGCTGGCGATGCGGCTGCGGTTCTCGCAGGAGGCCGAGGCCGCGAGCGCGCTCGACCACCCCAACGTCGTGCGGGTCACCGACTTCGCGCGATCCGAGTCGGGGCTCCTGTTCATCGTCATGGACTACGTCGAGGGCATCGCGCTGGCCGATCGGATCGACCAGGGCCCGATCCCGGCGGCCGAGGCGATCGCGCTCGCGCGCGGCCTGTGCGAGGGCCTGGCCCACGCCCACGATCGCGGCCTGGTCCACCGCGACTTCAAGCCCGACAACGTCATCCTGGCCGACGGCGTGCCGCGGATCGTCGACTTCGGCCTGGCGATCGCCAGCGACCCCGACGGCGACGCGGCGCGGCTGACCAGCGTCGGCGCCGCGGTCGGCACCCCGGCCTACGCCGCGCCCGAGCAGGCGGCGGGCGGCGCGCTCGATCACCGCGCCGACCTGTTCGCGCTGGGCGTGACCCTGTACGAGATGCTGGCCGGGACGCTGCCCTACGCCGGCAACATCGCCGAGCTGATCTACCAGAACGCCACCAGCACGCCGCCGCCGATCGCGACCCGGGCGCCCGCGGTGACGGTGCCGCCGCGGCTCGAGGCGATCGTGCGGCGGCTGATGGCGCGCAAGCCGGCTGATCGCTACGCCAGCGCGCGCGCCGTGATCGCGGCGCTCGACGCGCTCGAGGCGCCCGAGGCGCCCGCCGACGTCGCTGCCAGCGGTGACGACGACACGCCGACCGCGCCGACCCCGGCCCCGATCGCCGACGCGCAGCCGGCGCCGGCGCGGCCGGCGCGGCCGTGGCCGTGGGTCATCGCGGTCGGCGCGGTCGCGGTCGCGATCGCCGCCGTGGTCGTCACGCGCGGTGGTGGCCGGCGCGTCGCCGCCACCTCGCCGGCGCCACTCGACGCCGCGATCGCGGTCGCGCAGGCTGACGTCCCCGACCGGGCCGTCGCGCTCGACCCGCTCACGCCCGACGCGTCGGTCGAGGCCGTCACCCTCGAGCCGCCCGACGCCGCGGCGGCGCAGGCGGCGTCAGCGGTGCCAGCGCCGGACGGGCCGCGCCGACCGCCGCGTGCGGAGCCGTCGATCGACGCGGGGGCGCGCGCGGTCGTCCCACCGGGAGCGTCGGTTGACGCCGCGCCGCCGCCGCGCCCGCCGATCGACGCTGGGACCACGCCGCCGCCGCTCGCGCAGGTCGATGCCGCGCCGCCGCCACCGCCGCGCGTGCGGGTCGACGCCGCGCCGCCGCCGCCGCGGGTCGTCGACGCGCGGGCGTCCGTCGGCGGTCTCGACGTGAAGGGCTCGCTGTCGAGCGGCCAGGTGCGGCGCGCGATCGATCGCCTGACCGGCGCGCTGGCCGCCTGCTACCTGCCGGCCGCGACCCGCGCCGGTCGGTCGCCGGCGTCGGTCGTGCGGGCCCAGTTCACGATCGACGAGGACGGCGGGGTCCGCGACGCCCGCGCCAGCGGCGGCGCGCTGCCGGGCCTGGCCGCCTGCGTGGGCGCGGCCGTGGGCACGCTGCGCGCGATCGCGTCGCCCGACGTCGGCACCGTCAGGGTGTCGTTCACCGTCACCTACCACCCGGAGTCGCCGTGAAGCTCGTCCTGGCCGCGCTGCCCCTCGCGCTCGCCGGCTGTCTCGACCCGCTGGTCGACGACACCGCCGTCGGCGGCGATCGTGTCCTGCCGGCCGGCACCGTGCTGCCGCGGGTCGCCGACGATCCGGTGCTGGCCGCGCAGGTGGCGACGCACGACGGCGTCGACGGCGTCGTGCCGCTGCTCGGCGGGTTCGCCGCCGGCGCGCCGTACCACGGCTGGGACTTCGGCCCGACGCCGACGTTCGCGGCGCCGGTGTTCGTGCCGGTGCGCCGCACCGCCGACGGGTTCGAGCGGGTCGCGCACAACACGCTGGTCGAGACCCTGCCGGGCGACCGCGGCTACTCGCCGTACTGGAGCCTGTACCTGGTCTACGTCACCGATCGCTGGCAGGGCGAGGTCATCCCGTCGGTGGCCGCGCTCGACGACGCGCTCGCGCGCGGGCTGATCGAGCCGCCCGAGGCGCAGCCGGTCGCGGTCAACTGCCCGACGGTCGCCGCCGACGTGACGCTCGAGGTCGGCGGCGGCGCGCCGCCGGCGCTGCCCAACGGCGAGTTCAACGTGCGCGGCCGCACCGTGCCGTACTTCGACTTCGGCCTGCTGCCGCTGCTCGACCGCGTCGCCGTCCCCGAGGTCGCGCGCTACCGGCTGCGGCGCGAGGGCGGCGAGCCGCTGTCCGAGCCGGTGCGCGGCGTCGACATGACCGGCGACGGCGACACCGTCGACTCGAACGACATCCTCGACGTCGATCCGGCCAGCGCGCTGACCTCGCCGCTGTGCCGCACGGTCGAGGTCGTGGTGCCGGTCACGACCGGCTCGATCGACACCAGCGGCGACGACACGATGGCCGACCTGCGCACGGCGACGCAGCTGTTCGCGCCGGGCCCGGTGGTCGGGACGGTGATCAGCTTCCGTGCCACCGACGACCTCCGCAACTGCGTGGTCCAGCGCCAGGTCGGTGGCCTGTGAACCGCGCCGCAGCGCTGGCGCTGGTGCTCGCCGCCGGGTGCCTCGACGCGGTCGAGCCCGACGTCGGCCCGCTGGCCGTGGCCGCGTGCGTCGACGCCGACAGCGATCCTGACACCGCGGTGTCGTACCAGCGCGATCTGGTCGACGGCATCTTCCGCAGCGACGGCTACCAGTGCGACCGCTGCCACACCGCCACCGGCGCGACGCCGCTCGGGTTGATCGTCGGCGGGCTCGACCTCGGCAGCTACGACGGCCTCCGGCGCGGCGGGGTCGGGGCCGGCGCCGACGCGGTCATCGCCGGCCGCCCGTGCGCGAGCGCGCTCTACCGCAAGGTCGTCGCGGGCCCGCCGTTCGGCGCGCGCATGCCGCTCGACGGGCCGCCGTTCCTCACCGCCGCCGACGTCGCGCTGATTCACGACTGGATCGCGGAGGGCGCCCATGCCGATTGAGCTGATCGCGGTGGCGCTGACGATGCTGCTCGGGTGCGGCGTGGTCGACGGCGCGACCCTGGTCCGGCGCGACGACCCCGCGGACGTCCGGACCGCGTGCCACCTGGCCGACGAGCGCTGCACCCGCTGCCACTCGCTCGACCGGGTCCTGGCGCTGGACCCCGACGGGCCCGCAGACTGGGTCCGCTACGTGCGCAGGATGCGCCTGACGCCAGGCAGCGCGATCAGCGCGATCGACGAGCGCGCGATCGTCGCGTGCCTGCAGTACCGCAGCTTCGGCGTGGTCGCCGCGGGCGAGGTGGCGCCGTGAGCACGCGGGCGCTGACCGCGCTGATCGTGGCCGTGGCCTCGACGCTGGCCGCGGTCGCGGTCGCCGACGACGGCCGCAACTTCGCCGGGTCGGTGCAGATCGACTACCTGGCGGTGCCGACCGAGGGCCCGGGCCGAGGCCAGGCCTTCGACGGCGCCACCGTCGAGCTGTCGCTCAAGCTGACCCAGGACTTCGGCCACGACGTCACGTCGAACGTCAAGGTGTGCGTGGCGTGCCACGGGCTCGAGGTCGGCATGGCCTACTTCGATCTGCGCTGGAGGGACGAGGTCAACCTGCGGGTCGGGCGGTTCACGCCCGCGTTCGGCAGCTTCCCGTTGCGCCACGATCCCGCCAACCACCGCACCAGCGACAAGCCGCTGCCCTACGACATGGGCCGCATGGTCCACCTGCGCGACTGGAACGAGGGCGTCCTGCCGGCGCCGTGGGTCGACAACGGCATCGAGCTGAGCGGCACCCACTTCGTCGCCGACGGCCAGGTCGACTACGCGGTCTACGCCGTGAGCGGCCCCAAGGGCACGACCGACGCGTTCGACTTCGACTACACGCTGTCGCGCTCCGGCGAGCGCTACTACCTCGACAACAACTCGCAGCCGTCGGTGGGCGCGCGCCTGGGCGCGACGATGGAGCTGTCGGACACCGCGACCGTGACCGCCGGCGCCTCGGGCATGGCGGGGCGCTACGATCCCGAGGCCCGGCTCGGGTTCGCGATCGCCGGCGCCGATCTGGTGTTCCGCCGCGATCGCACGTTCGTGCGCGCCGAGTACCTGATCCGCTGGACCCAGCTCGCGCTCGGCGATGATCCGGCCGGGCGCTTCAAGTACGGGCCCGGCGCCGACGGTCGTTACGCCGACTTCACCGTCCGCGACGGCTTCTACCTCGAGGCCGAGCACTCGCTGGGCCGGGTCGAGCTGATCGGCCGCTGGGACGGCCTGCGCCGCAAGGGCAACGTCGCCGCCACCAGCGCGCTGCGATCGGAGAGCGCGGTCCTGCGCTACACGCTCGGCGCCGCGGTCCGGGTCCGCGGCGGCCTGCGCGTGAAGTCCTCGATCGAGGCCTACGACTTCTCGGACTTCGACGACGAGCTGGCGCTCCACCTCGGCATCGCCGGCCCGTTCTGACCGATGGCGCGGCTTGACCGCCACGGCGCATCCGCGCTGCAATGCCGGCCATGACCAAGATGCTCGGGATCGCGATCGTGGCGGTGGCGCTCGTCAGCTGCGGCGGCAAGAAAGAGGGCGGCGGCGGCGGCGGTGGCGGTGGTGGCGGTGGTGGCGGCGGTGGCCACGCCAAGGCCGCGGACCCGGCGGCCGCCAACGCGGCGGTGCCGGCCGAGCTCAAGGGCAAGCTCGAGTTCGAGGCCGCGCGCGACGACAAGGACAAGGTCGCGTACGTCCGGCCCAAGGGCTGGAAGGAGGGGATGATCCCGGGGCTCGTCAAGCCGCCCGAGGACGCCAACCTCGGCTTCATGACCAAGTACAGCGTCGGCACCAACTGCGACGGCAGCTGCGAGGCCAAGGACTGGGCCGCGGTGGCCGACAAGGTCGAGTTCGCACAGCTGATCGCGGCTGGCACGGTCGAGCGCGACGAGCAGGGCGAGGGCACCCGCACGGTCGTCGTCGCCATGGGCGATCGCAAGGAGCTGGCGATGGCCTGGTGGAAGACCGGCGCCAAGCGCTACGTCACCTGCCGCGCCTCGCTCGACAAGGAGGCGCAGCCGGCGCTCGCCGCGTTCGAGGCCGCCTGCAAGGCGACCGTCACGGGGCTGTGAGCTTCAGCGGGCCGGTCGACACGTGGACCGGTGCTCGATCGGAGCGAGCGCCGAATCCGAACGACGCCGCCTACTCCGCGGCGGGGCCCGTCGCGGCCTGCTCGGCCTCGGCCGCGGCGCGGGCCTTGCGGCCCTCGAGGATCTTCACGAACGAGCGGCCGCGGATCTCCTCGAGCGACAGCCCGGTCGCCAGGGCCTCGTCCTCGGTGACCGCGCCGCACGAGATGCCGCGCAGGAAGTAGTTGAGCAGGCCCTGGCCGGTGGCGGCGTCGTCGAAGACGTCGCCGACCAGCGTCGCCTGGGCGGCCTTGTCGACGAAGTTCTTGAGCCGCAGCGACGCGGCCGCGGCGCCCTCGAGGAAGAACCCGTAGACCGCGCCGTAGCGGCTCGGCAGCTGGGCCGGGTGCAGGTCCCAGCCCTGGTAGAAGCCGGTCTCGAGCGAGTGGCGGACGTCGGCGGTGTGCAGGCGCCAGGCCGCGTGGATCGCGTCGCGGTTGGCCGCGACCTGCGCGTCGGTGAGCACGGCACCGGCCGCGGCGCGGTGCGGCGCGACCGGCATGATCACCGTGGCGCCGTCGGACAGCGCCACGCCGGTCTGCGCGAACGACACCTTCATCATGTGCTTGGCGAAGTCGCACGCCGACGCGCTCATCTTCTGGTGCGCGGCGGTGATGTCGCAGTTGGCCGTGTAGTCGTAGGTCCCGAAGTGCGCGCCGGTCATCCGGCCGGCGGCCGCGTCGAGCAGCCGCGGCAGCATCGACCGCCCCTTCGGATCCATGATGCAGTGGGTCGTCTCGACCATGATCTCGAGCTTGAGCGTGCCGGCCGCGAGGTCGAGCTTCTCCTCGAGCTCGCCGAACAGCCACACCAGCGTCTCGACGTCGGCGACGCTGGTGATCTTGGGCAGGGTCACGACGAAGTTGGCCGGCATCGCGCCGCCGGTGGCGCCGACCAGCTCGGTCAGGAACACGTCGAGCGTCCGGACCGAGCGCGGCGCCAGCTCGCGCGAGAACGGCTTGATCCGGATGCCGAGGAACGGGGGCAGCGTGCCGGCGGCGAGGCCCTTGGCGACCTCGAGCGCGGCGGCGACCGCGTGGCCGTCCTCCTCGGCGTCGGTCCGGATGCCGTAGCCGTCCTCGAAGTCGATCCGGAAGTCCTCGACCGCCTCGCGCGCGAGCTTGGCCGCGACCCGCTCGTGGACCGTCGTCGCGAGGTGGGCCGGCGCGCCGACCGCGGCCGCGAACGCCTGCGGATCGGCGCCGTAGGTCTCGAGCGCGCGTCGCGCCAGCGCGCCGAGCTTGGCGGCGGTGTCCGCGGTGAACAGGTGGGCGCCGCCGTAGACCGTGTGGACCGGCTGGCGCGCGCCCGAGTCGCCGAGGTACCGGGCGGCGACCCGGTCTTGCGCGGCGTTGACGCGCGCCAGGGCCTTGGCCAGGCGCTTGGCGGACAGCGAGGTGCGGGGCGTGGTCATCGGGCCGGGTATAGCACGCTGCCACCCGGGCCTCGCCGCGGCGCGGCCCGCAGGCGGCGCGGCCACCTGCCGCACGGTCAGCGCGTCACGGCCGCAGGCCCGCCATCATCGGGCCCAGCGCCTTGACCAGCTCCTCGAGCTGGGCGTCGGTGACGCGCGCGACCACGCGGACGCCGTCGCCGGTGCGGCCGAGCTTGACCGCGCGGATGATGTCCTTGAGCACCTGCATCGACGCCGGGATGCGATCGAGCTCGGACCGCGCGCGCTGCCACTGCCGGACGACCTCGCTGGCCGCGCCCGGCTCGAGCAGCTCGGCGGTCACGTCGATCGCCAGGCCGTCCTTGATGCTGATGCCGCCGTAGACCAGGCCGACCTTGTCGGCGATCGGCGAGCCCGCGCCCGAGCCGGCGAAGAAGAACGTGCGGGTCCGATCGACCTTGGCCAGCCACGCGCCCATGCGCGGGTCGGTGGCGAGGGTGGCGTTCGCCAGCCCGGCCTGATCGCGCTCGAGGGTGGCGCGATCGATCCGCAGCGCCACCGGCTTGATCCCGCCGGCGGTCTCGATCTTCATGCTGACCACCGTGTACAGGCCGCCGTCGACCTCGAGGTACGGCATCGCGAGGGGCATCCCGTCGCGGGTCTCGAGCTCGACCGACAGGAACTTGCCGTCGGGGTCGTCCTGGACCGGCAGGCCGCTGTCGGTCGCGCACTGCCGGACCTTGGCCATGGGCAGGCCCTTCATGAACATCGCCATGCGCAGGACGCCGTCGTCGAACCCACCGGCGCCGGCCATCGCGAAGTCGACGCGGGTCAGGCACGCGTTCCACGCCCCCATCACCGGGTCCATCTCGGCCGACATCCGCGCCATCGGCGAGTTCGCGAGCCACTGCTGCAGCCCGAAGTAGTTGCCGCCGAACACGACGTTGCCGCCGGCCGGCAGCCGGGCGAGCAGCTCGGCCTCGTCGGCGGTCAGCTTGCCGGAGCCCTTGGCGGCCGGCATCTTGCCGCTGTCCTTCTCGCAGGCGGCGAGCCCCATGGCGGCGATCACGGTCAGCCCCAGCGCGATGTTCTTCATCGCCGCGGTCCTACCACGGCCGCGGCGCCACCCCCGGATCGATCGCGTGCCCGGGCGCCCGCGAGGTGTGCGCGGGGCGGGTGAGGCGACGTGCCGCACCGTCGCAAGCTAAATGATCCAAGCATCTTGCGGCTCTGATTCGCGATCGGCCTTGACGAACTTGGCAATGAAAAGCATTATCAAATTCGAAAACGTCCGGAGCCAACCAGATGATCGTCTGCCTCTGCCACGCCGTCCGCGATCGCGACCTCGACCAGGCGATCGCCGGTGGCGCGGCCACGGTCGAGGAGGTCGGGCGCGCCTGCGGCGCCGGCACCGGCTGCGGCGCGTGCATCCCCGACGTCGAGGATCGCCTCGCGCACGGTAACGGCTGCGGCGATTGCCCGCGCGCGCTCGGCTCGGTACGGTCGCGCCTCACCGAAGCGAGGGACGCTGCACCATGAAGGGCCACGCCGAGGTCATCGACCTCCTCAACGAGCTGCTCACCAACGAGCTCACCGCGATCAACCAGTACTTCATCCACGCCAAGATGTGCGAGAACTGGGGCTACCAGAAGCTCGGGGCCAAGGTGCGGGCCGAGTCCATCGACGAGATGAAGCACGCCGACCAGGTCATCTCGCGGATCCTGTTCCTCGAGGGCGTGCCCAACCTGCAGCGGCTCGGGCGCCTGCGGATCGGCGAGACCGTGCCCGAGCAGTTCGAGGCCGATCTGGCGCTCGAGCACGCCGCGATCGCGAAGCTCAACGCCTGGATCGACACCTGCCGGCGCCTGGGCGATCACGGCAGCGAGGACCTGCTGACCAAGATCCTGGTCGGCGAGGAGGAGCACACCGACTGGCTCGAGACCCAGCTCGAGACCATCAAGCAGATCGGCGCCGCGCACTACCTCGCGCAGCAGCTGGGCTGAAGGCCGGGCCCGGGCGGGCGGCGTCGGTCGACCTCGGCGCGCCGACGGCGCACGCGGCCCGCGCGTTCACAGCGCGTAGCCGACGTAGAACTGGCCCTGGGCCGCGGCCTCGGCGGTGACCTCGAGGTGGTTGCTCTCGGGATCCCAGGTGTCGCGGTCGGCCTGGTAGACCGCGCTGTAGTTGCCCATGACGTGGGCGCGCAGGCTGGCGCCGAGGCTGGTGCGCCCGAACCGGAGCTCGCCGCCGACGCCGACGAAGCCGAGCGGCAGGGCCCGGCGGTCCTCGAGCGTGTCCATGCCGCTGGTGAAGCGGAACTGGGTGACCTCGACGCCGGCGCCGAGCTGAGCGTAGGCGACGAAGCGCTTGGTCTCGACCACGTTGGCGCCGGCGGCGACGGTCACCAGCCCCGACAGCCGGCTGCGGGGCTCGCCGGCGGGCACGTCGGCGCCGCCGGTGGGGAACGACTCGGTGAAGTAGACGTCGGCGCCGCCCTCGGCGAAGAACCGGCCCAGCGGCCGCCGCGCGAACACGCCGAGGCCGTTCATGCGGCACTGGTCCCAGGCGACGTGGCCGGTGCCGTCGACCGACGCGGGGTTGCGGAAGCCGTAGCCGCCGACCCGGGCGCCGACGGTGAGCGGCGAGGCCGGGCGCGCGCCGGGCGCGGCCTCGGTCGGCTGATCGGCGACGGCGGTCGCGGTCAGGGCGGTGGTGGCGGCGAGGCAGGCGGCGAGGTGCAGGCGCATGAGGTGTGCGACAGCAACCGCCGGGCCGCGCGCGATCGTCAGGATCGGTTCGCGGGCCGTGAACCCGCGGTCACGGCCGCCGCGGGATTTCGCGACGGGTGTGGCCAGACGCGGCGATCGATCGCGGTGCCAGGTTGGCGCGGCCGGCGCGGCGGGCGTGCCGCGGCGGCGGGCGGCGGGCGGCGGGCGCTGTGGCTGCGCGGGGTTCGCGCCGCGGCGGGGCTGGTCCCGAACTTGATGAGCTCCTCGGCATGGTCGGCACCGTCTACCGCAGTCTGGTGATCGGGTTGCTCGGCGCCATGGTGCTGCTGCTGGCGCGCCCCCGGGAGGCGCCGCCGCGCGCCGCCGGAGGTCGACGCGTCACCGGTGGCCCTGATCGACGTGGACCGGGCCGCCGCCGGCGACCGGATCCTCGAGCTGCTCGGCCTGGAGCCTGGCGAGCGCGTGCTGGCGATCGACGGCGAGCCGGCCGCCCTCGAGGACGTGCCCGCGATCTGGCGCGACGCCCGGCCAGGCGAGTTCCTCGATCTGCTGGTGTCCTGGTCCGACCGGCTCCGGCGGGTGCTGGTGCTGGTCCATCGGTGATCCGGGTCGCACCAGGGCGCGAATCGCGCGGGCCCCGGTGGCGTCGCCAGCGGCGACCGGCGATCGTCGGTCATGGCTGGGCTCGTCCGTCTCGCCGCGCAGGCCGCGCTGGCCGCGCTCACCGCGATGGCCGCGTGTGGCGGCGGCGGCGACGGGCCGCTCGACGGCGGTGGCCGTGACCGCGACGACGGCGACGGGCCCGATCCGTTCATGTGCGATCCGGTGATCGGCGATCGGACCGCGCCGATCGAGCTGGCGCCGATCTCCGCGGCCGGCCCCGACGGCACGGTGCTCACCGACGGCGCGGTGGTCCGGATGATCGCGCCGCCCCAGGGCGGCATCATCTTGCTGGTCGGCGTGCGGGCGAAGAACGTCGACGGCTGCGCGGTCCAGCTCACCGCGGCGCTGCGGGATCCGGGCACCAACCAGGTCGTCGGCCTGGAGTCCCGACCGGCGCAGCTGCGCGTCGGCGTCGACGGCTGGGGCGTGCCGGTCGAGGCGCACTTCTTCTCGATGGCCAACCTCGCGGTGTGTCCGGCCGCGGCCGCGACCCGGGACCTGTTCGATCAGCCGTGGCTGCTCGAGCTGAGCGTCGACGACGACGGCCGCCAGGCCATGACCTCGGTGACGATCGTGCCGAGCTGCGAGGGCGTCGACCCGGCCTGGGACTGCCCGTGCCAGTGCGCCGCCGACTACCAGCCCGGGACGTGCGCGGCGCTGCCCGACGGCGGCGACGGCGGCGTGTGAGACCCGCGGCGAATTGACAGCGCGGGCCGGGCCGGGCGATGACCTCGCCATGCTCCGTATCGATCTCACCGGCAAGCGTGCCCTGGTGGCCGGCGTCGCCGACGACGGCGGTTTCGGCTTCGCGATCGCCAAGGCCCTGGTCGAGGCTGGCGCGACCGTGTGCGTCGGCACCTGGCCGCCGGCGCTGACCATCTTCCAGACCATGCTCGCGCGCGGCAAGTTCGACGCGTCGCTGGCCTTGGCCGACGGCGCCAAGATGGAGTTCGCGAAGATCTACCCGCTCGACGCCGAGTACGATCGCCTCGACGAGGTGCCGGCCGAGGTCCGCGAGTCGCGGCGCTACCGCGACTGCGGCGACTTCACGATCGGCGGCGTCGCCGCCCAGGTCCAGGCCGACTTCGGCGGCGTCGACATCGTGGTCCACAGCCTCGCCAACGGCCCCGAGGTCAAGAAGCCGCTGTCGGAGACCAGCCGCAAGGGCTACCTGGCCGCGATCTCGGCCTCGGCCTACTCGTTCGTGTCGATGGTCCAGGCGTTCGCGCCGATCATGCCGGCCGGCGGATCGTTCCTGTCGCTGTCGTACATGGCCAGCCAGCGGGTCGTGCCCGGCTACGGCGGCGGCATGGCGTCGGCCAAGGCCGCGCTCGAGAGCGACACCCGCACGCTCGCGTACGAGGTCGGGCGCGCCCACGGCCACCGGGTCAACGTGATCTCGGCTGGCCCGTTCGCGTCGCGTGCGGCCTCGGCCATCGGCTTCATCGACCAGATGGTCGACTACGCCACGCGCAACGCGCCGATCGCCCGGCCGATCACCGCGGCGCACGTCGGCGCCAGCGCCGCGTTCCTGGCGTCGCCGCTGGCCGAGGGCATCACGGGCACGACGCTGTACGTCGACATGGGCTTCCACGCGATGGGCCTCGCGGTCGATCGCGAGGGCGCCAAGCCGGCCTGACCCGAAGCCGGCCTGACCCGAAGCCGGCCTGACCCCAAGCCGGCGGCGGCTACTTGCTGGCGCCGGCGGCGTGCTTGGCCAGGAGCGCCCGCTGCTCGGGCGACAGCTGGCCCTCGCACGCGTAGAACGCCGCCTGGTCGGCGGCGTCGGTGAAGCAGGCCCGGGCCAGCGCCGCCCAGTGATCGTCGGTGCACGCCCGCACCATCGAGTCGCGCATCGGCGCCAGCATGCTGATCACGCCGGCGCGCTCGCCCTTGGTCAGCTCCTGGGACTGGTCGACCTGGGCGTGGGCGATGGCGTAGAAGCGCGCGCCGACCTGGGCGCAGGTGCGCTCGCCGGCGGGCGGCCGCTTGCACGCGGCCACGGCCAGGACACAGGCGAGGACGATCGAGGCGCGCACGGGTCGGTTATCGAGGGCGGGGCCCGGCGAGTCAAGAAATCACGGGTCGGGCACCAGCGCCGGCAGCGTGGTGGCGAGCTCGATCGTCTGCGTCGCCGGGGCGGCGGTGACCTGCGCCGCCTTGCACAGCACCGGCAGATCGGTCGCGTGGTTCTGGAAGTACTGCATGCCCTGCATCGGCTGGAGGCCGGCCGGGAGCACCGCGGTGCACGCCGTGTAGCTGCCGGGCCGCACGCCCTCGAACGAGGCCGGGCGCCCGCCCATGAGCAGCCCGAACTTGGTCGTCCCGGCCTGTTGCTGGCCGGCGATCAGGTTGAGCTCGTCGACGTTGGTCGCGGCGACGACGCCGCTGATCAGCCAGCCGACGCCGCCCTGGACGTCCCCGTTGCTCGCGGTGACCTTGAGCGCGACCGAGACCGAGCCGGTCTCGACCGCGAGGTCGACCGTGGCCGGCTGGTCGGGCCCGACCACGACCTGCTTGGAGTAGAACGCCATGCCGCGCATCGGGTTGCCGAGCATCGCCGACACCTTGTAGGTGTCGGGCGCGAGCTTGTCGAAGCGGAAGGTGCCGTCGTCGCCGCTGGCGACCGAGTACATCGCGTTGGGCACGTTGGCCGACTGCGCGGTGATGATCGTGTTCTCGGCCGGGCCGGCGTCGTCGATGACCTTGCCGGTCAGCACGCCCCAGCCGGCCAGGGTCAGCTCGAGCGCCTGTTCGTTGGGCGCGCCGCGCACGAGGCGCACCGCCGCCGAGCGGCCGAGGTCGGGGTGCTCGGCCACCACCGCCAGCGGCGCCGGGCCCAGGCCCGAGATCCGGAACTTGCCCTCCTCGTCGGTCGTGGCCTCGCGGCTGCCGCCGCGGCCGGGCGGGCCGCCCATCGCCGCGGTGTTCGAGCTGCCGGTGCCGAAGATCTGGCCGCCGGCGTAGACCATCGCGCCGACCACCGGCTGGCCCCGCATCGTGACCCGGCCGGCGATGACGCGGCCCTTCTTGACGACGATGTCGCCGGCGTCGGCGATCTGGCCCTCCTCGACGGTGACCTCGACGGTCCGGGGATCGAACTCGCCGCCGCGGATCGTGAGCTGGTACTTCTGCGGCGGCAGATCGTGCAGCTCGAACCGGCCGTCCTTGCTGGCGACCGGCTCGCTGGCGAAGCCGACGCCGACGGTGAACGGGGTCGGGACGGTGCCGTCGGCGAACGCGACCTTGCCCTTGATGCCGCCCTCGAGCGGCAGCACGATGCGCAGGCCGGTGGTGCCGGTCTCGGCCTTCTCGCCCTCGAAGCCGACCACGCGGCCCCGCGCGGTCGGGTTGCGGCTGGCCCGGACCATGTACGCGCCGGGCGCGAGGCCGACCAGCTTGAACTCGCCGCCGGCGTTGGTCAGCTCCTGCGGGAAGCCGCGCAGCCGGAACTGGCCGGGGTCGCCGCTGGTGCCCGATCGGAAGTCCGGGAACGCCGACACCTGCGCGCCCGCGATCGGCTCGCCGGCCTTGTCGACGACGACGCCGGCGATCGTGCCGGTCTGATCGATCGTCAGGACGACGTCGCCGACGTCGCCGCCCGACGCGTCGACCGCGACGTTCTTGGACGAGCCGGACTCGGCGATCGCGACCGCGTCGAGCGGCTTCTTGGGCAGGCCGGCGATGACGAACCGGCCGTCGCTGTCGGAGAACACCTGGCGCGGCTCGCTGCCGATCATGCCGCGGCTGGCGACCGCGATCCGGACCTGCGCGCTCGCGACCGGCCCGCCGTGGTCGTCGACGACCTTGCCGGCGATCGTCGCCCCGCCGGTGAGCTTGATCTCGACGCCGTCGGTGGCGTGGCTGCCGTCGAGCGTGACGATCGCGCTGGTGCCGGGGGCGAAGCGCTCGTGGCGCGCGACGAAGCGGAAGCTGCCGGCCGGCAGCGCCGCGAACGTGAAGCGGCCGGTGGCGTCGGTGACCACGCCGTCCTTGCGCTCGTCGGCCTGGACGCTCCAGTCGGACGCGCCCGAGTACGCGACCCGGGCGCCGGCCACGGCCGCGCCGGTGTCGTCGACGACCCGGCCCGCGACCGCCGCGCCGGCCACGAGCGCCAGCGTCAGCTCCTCGGGCACGGCCGCGATCCGCGTGAACTGGCGGCTGGGCGCGAACCCAGGCGCCGCGGCCACGACCTCGTAGCCGCCGGCCGCCACGACCGGGAACGTGGCGACGCCGTCGGCGCCGGTCTGCATCGTCTGCTGATCGAGGCCGCGCAGCTCGACCGTGGCGCCCGCGACCGGCGCGTCCTTCTTCTCGACCACGGTGACCTTGACCGACCCGGCCGGCCGCAGGTGCAGCACGACCGGATCGCTGGTCGCGGTCAGCTTGGCGGTGGTGGGGCCACCGACGCCGCCCGGCGCGCGCGCGACCAGCGTGTAGGGGCGGCCGACCAGCTTGTCGAAGGCGAAGCTGCCGTCGGTGTCGGTCGTGGCCTGGCGCGACGGGTTGGTCGAGACCACGACCGTGGCGTCGGCGACCGGCTTGTCGTTGGCGTCGAGCACGAGGCCCTCGAGCCGCAGCTCGCCGGCGGGATCGTCGTCGATCAGGATCGGCGTGTCGCGGTCGCCGCCGCGGTCCGGGCGATCGGGCCCGGGCGGACGCGTCGAGCCGGCGCCGGTGCCGGCGGCGACGCCGGGCGTGGACGGCTTCGGCGTGGCCTTGCCCGGCCCCTTGCGGAGCGCGAAGAACCAGACGGCGGCGACGGCGACGAGGATGGCCGCGACGGCGGCGAGCGAGCGAGGCTTCATCGGTGCGCACTATGACAGACGTCGCGGCGCGGGGGTTTCTCGCAGATGGCCGAGAACGTGACCCTACTGGCATCCGGTAAGGCGCGGTAAGCCCTGGGTTCGACGCGGTGCTTCCATGGGACCCGTCACGATCCCTGCGACGCTGGCGCTCTGTTCTTGTGTGGGGCGTTCACCCGCGATAGAACAGCCGGAACTTTCACCGCTGTTCACTGGGGAGAATTCTCGATGAGACTAGTCAATCGCACGTCCGTTCTGTTCCTTGGCTCGATCGTCTCGGCTGGCCTCGTCGCCTGCGGCGGCGACGACGGCGGTGGCGACGACGTCATCACCGGCACCGACAACACCTTCGTGGTCAGCAAGGTGCAGCTGCCGGCCAGCGCCAACGAGGCGACCATGCTCGGCCTCGACATCGACGATGTGGCCGGCGATTCGAACAACGGCATCGACAACCAGCTCGGCACCTTCCTGGGCTCGCTCCGCGGCATCGCGCCCGGCCTCGACCTCCAGACCTCGCTCGACGAGTCGGTCGACACCGCCTCGGTCCTGCTGCTCGCCAACGTCAAGGCGACCGACCTGACCAACGCCAACGGCGCGGGCATGTGGGTCTACATCGGCGACGGCACCACCGCGACCCCCGCGGCGTGCACCGACGCCAACGACACGGTCTGCCGCCACCACCTCGACGGCACCGGCATGTTCACCATCGAGGCCGGCACCCAGACCGACGCCAAGCTCGCGGGCCGGATCATGGCCGGCAAGTTCTCCGGCGGCCCCGGCACGATCAACCTGCAGCTGTCGCTCAACGCCGGCAGCCCGCCGCTCGACCTGCCGCTCACGCTGGCCAAGGCCGAGATCAACGTGTCGGCCAACGGCTTCGGCGCCGGCAGCAAGCTCGGCGGCGCGATCCTGCAGACCGACATCGAGAGCAAGATCCACCCGGCGATCCAGGGCATCGTCACCGACCTCGTCGATCGCGACTGCGTCGGGACCCGGACCCCGCCGATGTGCGGCTGCCCGAGCGGCTCGACCGGCGCGAGCGTGCTCGGCTTCCTGGACACCGCGATGCCGCGCGACTGCGTGGTCTCGCTGGCCGAGGTCACCTCGACGCTCAACAGCCTGCTGACCACCGACATCGACGTCAACAAGGACGGCACCAACGACGCCGTCTCGCTCGGCATCGGCGTCCTCGCCACCAAGGGCACGTTCACCGTCCCGCAGTGATCTGAGCGGAGGATCTCAGCGGAGTGACTGGCAGGTCTCCCTGAGACCAGGCCAGGGGGTGGGCGCCGCAGGGCGCCCATCGTCGTTTTCGGCTCGCGCGCTAACTCCGACGCCGGTCCGGCTCCGACACCGGTTCCGGTTCCGGTTCCGGCTCCGACGCCGGGTCCGGCGCCGACGCCGGCTCCGGTTCTGGCTCGGTTCCGGTTCCGGTTCCGGTTCCGGCTCGGGCTCCGGTTCCGGTTCCGGTTCCGACTCCGGTTCCGGTTCCGACTCCGGTTCCGGTTCCGGCTCCGGTTCCGGTTCCGGCTCCGGTTCCGGAATCGGTGGGCGGCGCTTGCGCGGTGGCGGGGGCTCTCCGACGATGCCGCCATGCGATGTGCGGTCATCCTCGCCGGCGGCAGCGGGACCCGGCTGTGGCCGGCGAGCCGGCGCGCGCTGCCCAAGCAGTTCCTGGCGCTCACGGGCGGCGACACGCTGATCGGCGCGACCGTGGCCCGGGCCCGGGCGGCGGCGACGCGGGTGCTCGTGGTCACCGCGGCCGAGCAGGCGGCCCTGGTCGCGGGCGCGGTGACCGACGTCGAGATCGTGGCCGAGCCGGCCGCGCGCAACACCGCCGCGGCGCTGGGGCTGGCCGCGGTCCACGCGCTGGCGCGCGATCCCGACGCGGTGATCGGCGCGTTCCCGGCCGACCATCACATCGGCGATCCGGTCGCGTTCGGCGTCGCGATCGAGCGCGCGTTCGCGATCGCCGAGCGGACCGACGTGATCGCCACCGTGGGGATCGCCCCGACCCGGCCCGACACCGGCTTCGGCTACCTGGAGCTGGGCGACGGCGAGGTCGCGCCGGGCGTGCGGCCGGTGGCGCGGTTCGTCGAGAAGCCCGACGCCGCGCGCGCGGCCGCGTACCTGGCCAGCGGCCGGCACCTGTGGAACGGCGGCATGTTCTTCGTGCGCGCGGCCCGGCTGCTCGACGAGCTCGATCGCTGGCTGCCGGCGACCGGGGCCGCGATGCGGGCGATCGCCGCGGCGCTGGCCGCGGGCGAGGACGGCGCGGCCGCGACCGCGGCCCACTACCCGGGCCTGCCGTCGGTGTCGATCGACGTCGGCGTCATGGAGCGGACCGCCGGCGTCGTGGCGGTGCCCGGCGCGTTCGGGTGGAGCGACGTCGGCTCGTGGACGACGGTCGCCGAGCTCGCGGCCCACGACGGGCGCGGCAACGCCACGATCGGCGCGGCGGTGGTCGTCGACGGCCACGACAACCTGGTCGTCGCGGATCCCGACGCGGTGGTCGCGCTGGTCGGGGTCAGCGGGCTCGCGGTCATCCGCGCCGGCGACGCGGTGCTGGTGGTGCCGGTGGCGCGGGCGCAGGAGGTCCGGGCCGCCGTCGACGCGCTGGGCGCGGCCGGGCTCGCGCGCTTCTTGTAGGATGCGCGCTCCATGAACGCGCGCATCTTCCGTGAGTACGACATCCGCGGCGTGGCCGCGCGCGATCTCGATGATCCGCTGGCCCACGCGCTCGGTCGGGCGCTGGCGGCGCGGGTCGCGGCCACCACCGGCGGGCGGCGGCCACGGGTCGCGGTCGGGCGCGACTGCCGGCTGACCTCGCCGCGGCTGCGCGACGCGCTGGTCGCGGGCCTCACCTGCGGCGCCGACGTGGTCGATGTCGGCGGCGTGCCGACGCCGGTCCTGTACTTCGCGGCCCACACGCTCGACGTCGACGGCGCCGCGATGATCACCGGCAGCCACAACCCGGCCGAGGACAACGGCTTCAAGCTGCTGTGCGGGCGCGCCTCGCTTTTCGGCGACGAGATCGCCGGGCTGCGGCGGTGGATCGAGGCGGCGCCGCCGGCCGGCCCCGCGATCGGCACCGTGGTCGAGCACGACGTCACGCCGGCGTACCTCGACGCGGCCGTGGCCGGCCTCCGGCTGGGCCCGCGCCGGCCGAGGCTGGTGCTCGACGCGGGCAACGGCGCCGGCGGGCCGACCGCGCTGGCGCTGTACCGGCGGCTCGGCTTCGACGTGGTGCCGCTCTACTGCGAGCTCGACGGCCGCTTCCCGCACCACCACCCCGACCCGACCGTGCCGGCCAACCTGGCCGATCTGATCGCGACGGTCGCGGCCGAGGGCGCCGAGCTGGGCCTGGCGCTCGACGGCGACGCCGATCGGCTGGGCGCGGTCACCGGCGACGGCCGGATCCTGTGGGGGACCAGCTCATGATCATCCTCGGGCAGGCGCTGCTGGCCGAGGTGCCGGGCGCGCGCTTCGTCGGCGAGGTCAAGTGCTCGCAGGTGATGTTCGACGAGCTGACCCGCGCCGGCGGCGTCGCCGAGATGTGGAAGGTCGGCCACTCGCTGATCAAGGCGCGGATGAAGGCGATCGGGGCGGCGCTGGCGGGCGAGATGAGCGGGCACCTGTTCTTCGCGCACCGCTGGTTCGGGTTCGACGACGCGATCTACGCCGGGGCTCGGCTGCTCGAGGTGCTGACCCGCGGCGACGAGACGCTGACCGCGATCGCCCGCCGGCTGCCAGTGACGTTCACGACGCCGGAGGTGCGGGTCGAGTGCCCCGACGATCGCAAGTTCGCGGTGGTGGCGGCGACGACCGCGGCGATGCGGGCCCGCGCCGACGTGCTCGAGGTGATCGATCTCGACGGCGTGCGCGCGCGGTTCGCCGACGGCTGGGGGCTGTGCCGGGCCTCGAACACCCAGCCGGCGCTGGTGCTGCGCTGCGAGGCCACCACCGCCGCCCGGCTGTCCGAGATCCGGACCATCATCGAGGACGCGATCGCCGCGGCGGTCGCGGCGTGACCGCCGTCGTCGGGGTCGATCTGGGCGGCACCAACCTGCGGGTCGCCGCGGTGGTCGACGGCGCGATCACCGCCAGCGTCCGCCGGGTGCTGGGCGAGCGCCGGTCGGTGGCCGAGGTCGTCGACGCGATCGCCGCCGCGGTGGCCGAGGTGGCGCCGGCGGGCGCGGCGTCGGCGCCGGTCGGCGTCGGGGTCGCGGCGATGCTGGGCGATCGCCGCGGCACGGTGGTCAACGCGCCCAACCTCGGCTGGCGTGACGTCGACTTCGGCGCGCAGCTCGCGGCCCGGCTAGGCCCGCGCCACCCGCTCGGCGTCTACAACGACGTCAACGCGATCGCGTACGGCGAGTTCGCGGCCGGGGCCGGCCGCGGCGCGCGCGATCTGCTGGCGGTGTTCGTCGGCACGGGCCTCGGCGCCGGGCTGGTCGTCAACGGCACGCTGGCCGAGGGCGCCAGCAACTGCGCCGGCGAGCTCGGGCACGTCAAGGTGGCCAGCGGCGCCGACGCGGCGCCGTGCGGGTGCGGCGCGCGCGGCTGCGTCGAGGCCTACGTCGGCGGCGCGGCGCTGCAGGCCCGCATCCGGCGCGAGCTGGCGGCCGGGGCCAGCCCGGCGGTGGCGGCCGCGGCCGGCGGCGCCGACGCCGCCCACCCCGGGCACGTCGACGCGCTGGCCGACGTCGACCCCTGGGCCCGGGCGCTCCTGGACGAGTGCGGGCGGTGGCTGGCGCTGGCGATCGGCAACGCGGTGACGGTGCTCAACCCCGACCGGCTGGTGCTCGGCGGCGGCGTGCTGGGGCGGTCGCCGCGGTTGCGCGCGCGGCTCGTGGCCGAGCTGCCGGCGGTGGCGCCGATCGCGGTGCTGCGGCCGCTGACGATCGTCGACGCCGCGCTCGGCGACGACGCCGGGCTGGTCGGCGCGGCGCTGCTGGCCCGCGACGGCGTGTCGACGTTCGGCGCGTAGCCGCGCGCGCCGGCGACTTCGGTGCGGCGGCCGTCGGCGGCGGTGGCATGCTGGTGGGCATGGTGCGTCGCGCCGCGGTCGTGATCGTCCTGGCCGCGTGCGCCGGTGCGCCGGTCGCGCCCGCGCCGGTCGCGCCCGCGCCGAGCGAGGCCGGGCCCCGGGGCGCGCCGGCGGATCGCGCCGGCCCGCCGGTCGCGCCGGTGCTCGACGAGGTCCGCGCCGCGGCGACCGCGCGCGGGCAGGTCGAGCGGGCGGTGCCGCGCCTCGACCCGGCCCTCGACGAGGTCGCTCGGGTCGCGGCGATGACCGCCAGCGCGACCTACGTGGTCGGCGCGACCGAGCTGCGCGAGGCGATGGCCGCGCAGGTGCGCTCGGGCCTGGACCCGCACGTCCTCACCGCCCGCGGCGACGACCTGACCGTGCGGGCGCAGCTGGTGCCGGCGCTGGCCGAGCTGCGGGCGCAGGCGGGGGTCGCGACGGTCGGCGTGGCCGAGGCCGGCGTCGGCGCCGACCGGGTCGTCGCCGTGGTCGCGATGCCGCCGCCGAGCCAGCCGATCGCGATCGAGCAGCACGGCGCGATCGCGCGGGTGGTCGTGCCGTGGACCTGGGCGGCGCCGCCGCACGCCTTCGACGTCACCACCACGACCACGCGCCGGGTCCCGGTGACCGCCGCCATGGGCGAGGCGCGCCTCGAGGTCGACTGCGCCGGCGGCGGCACCCGCGCGATCGAGCTCGACGCCGGCGAGCGCCTGGTCGCGCGCGTGGTCAACGTCTGCGGACCGCTGACGCCGCTGGCGGCGGGCGCGGTCGAGCTGGGGCCGCCGGCCGCCACCGCGGTCGAGATCGAGGAGCGGCTGTTCGAACTGCTCAACCGCGAGCGGGTCGCCGCGGGGCTGGTGGCGGTGATCTGGGATCCCCAGGCCCACGCCCTGGCGCGGCGTCACGCCGGGCGGATGGCCGCGCTGGGGTTCCTCGGCCACGTCGCGCCGGACGGCGAGACCCTGGCCGACCGGGTGGCGCGCGCGGGGCTGCCGGCGCGCGAGACCTTCGAGAACGTCGGCCTGGCCGACGGGCCCGCGCGGGTCCACGTCGCGTTCATGGCCAGCCCCGGGCACCGCCACAACCTGCTCGCCGAGCGCGCGCGGCAGGGCGCGGTCGGCCTGGCCCCGGCGCCGCGAGCGCCCGGCACCTTCTACGTCACGCAGCTCCTGTTCGAGCCGCTGTGACCGTGGCCGTCAGGGCTCGTCGGCGACCTGCCGGGCCAGCGCGCCGACGGTCAGCGCGTCGTTGCCGACCAGGCGGTAGCGCAGCGCCCCGGCGCGATCGACGATCAGCACGTGCGGCAGGCCGCGGATGCCGTAGGCGCCGGCGATCGGGGTCGCGCCGTCGCCGACGTCGACCGTGCGTACGACGATGCGCGCGTCACCGGTGATCGCCTCGCGCAGGTTGGCGTCGACCACCTCGCACGCGCCGCACCAGTCGGCGCGGAAGTCGACGACGGTGACCAGGCCCGGCACGAGCGCGGCCTCGACGTCGACCAGCTCGCCCGGCGCGTTGATCGCCAGGAACTGCGGCGGCGGCGCCGGCGCGACCGGGCGCGGGCGGCACCCGAGCGCGGCCACCGCGACGACGACCGCGATCCGCCCCCTCACGATCCACCCGTGACGACGGCGCGGAGCGCGGCGAGGTCGTCGGGGCCGAGGCCGACCTCGACCACCGGCGTGACGTCGAGCGCGCCGCCGTTGACCAGATCGCTGGCCTCGATGCGCGGGATGCGGTCGACGTCGACCGTGACCTCGCACGCGGCGATGGCGCCGGTGCCGAGCGGCAGGCCGCCGATCTGGTAGCGACCGTACGGCCGCGGCGGCACGGTGTCCTCCCACAGCTCGAGGTCGATCGCGGCCCGATCGGGTCGATCGCGCGCGATCAGCCGGACCTCGCGGGTCGGCGCGATCGCGCCGGTCGGGATCATCGAGGTCAGCGCGCTGCCGGCGCCGAGCGAGAAGCCGGGCTCGATCACGTCGACGCACACCGCCGCGGGCTCGTCGAGGAACATGCGCGCGGCCCGGGCGGCGCCGCAGGCCAGCGCGGTCTCGGGCCGCTCGATCGGTCGGCCGGCGTGCGGGAAGCCGGCCAGCGTGCGCGCGACCAGCGCCGCGTCGAGCGCGCCGCCGCCGATCACGATCGCGTCGGACAGCCCGTCGGCCGTGACCGCGGCCGCGGCCAGCGCCCGGGCGCAGGCGTCGGCGATCGCGGTCGGCCCGACCGGCACCCGGGCGTGCGCCAGCACGTCGATCACGCCGTCGACGTGCTCGACCACGGCGGCGCGCACCGCGGCGGTCCCGACGTCGATCACCAGCACGCGGGCGGGGCGATCGTCGGCCACGGCCAGCGCGGCGGCCGCCGGCGCCGCCAGCAGGCGCACGGCCGGCACGCCCGCGGCGATGACCGCGTCGCGCAGGACCCGGCGCTCGAGCGCGCCGAGCGCGACCGGGACGGCGACGACCGCGCCGCGCACGGGGCCGAACTTCGCCTCGGTCGCGACGACGACGGCCCGGACCAGGTGCGCGACCAGCTCGACCGGCGAGCGCCGGCGGCCATCGACGACCGGCCACGCGACGCCGGCGACGCCGTCGGACGCGGCCCGCGCCAGCCACGGCACGATCGCGTCGAGCTGCTGCCCGGCGCGGCACAGGTCGAGGTCGGCGCCGGTGCGCGCGGCGCCGTCGGCGAAGCCGATCGCGGCCGGCAGGGTCACCGCCAGCTCGACGCGATCGTCGACCAGCGTCGCGGCGCGCAGCCAGGTGGTGCCGAGGTCGAGGCCGAGCGCGTGGGTCATCGGTACGCCTCGCCGATCAGGGTCGCGTCGAGCGGCGCGCCTTGCTGGAGCGCGGCCAGCACGCGCCGGGCCTCGTCGCCGTCGGGATCGAGCGTCAGCGCCGCGCGCACCGCGGCGACCGCCTGGTCGCGATCGCCGCGCCCGCACGCGGCCTGGGCCGCGGCGACCTCGACCAGGGCCGCGAGGCGGCGATCGCGCGGGTACACCTGGCTGGCGGCCGACGCCAGCTGCGCGGCGCCGTCGTGGTCGCCGGCGACCAGGCGCTCGCGGATCGCGCGCACGAACCGATCGCCCGGCCCCGAGCGCGCCTGGCGCAGCGACTGCTCGACGGTGGCGGTGGCGGCGGACGCGGCGCGCGCCGGCGGCGGTGAGGTCGCGGACGCGCGCGGCGGCGCGGGCAGGTCGAGCTCGAGCGCCATCGGCGTCGGCGGCGCGGGCAGCGGCAGCTCGAGGTTGCCGTCGAGATCGATCAGCGGCGGCCCGCTCGGCGGCGGCGCGGTGGTCCGGACCGGCGGCGGCGCGGTGGCGCGGATCGGCGGCGGCGCGGTGGTCCGGACCGGCGGCGGCGCGGTGGCGCGGATCGGCGGCGGCGCGGTGGCGCGGATCGGCGGCGGCGCGGTGGTCCGGACCGGCGGCGGCGCGGTGGTCCGGCCCGGCGGCGGGGTGGTGGCGCGGCCCGGCGGCGGGGTGGTGGCGCGGCCCGGGGCGGCGACGCGTGGACCACGGCCGGTGTTGACCTCGACCGTGTCGTGGACTGGCGGCGTCAGCGGCTCGACGTCGAAGCTGTCGCTGGCCGCGGCCTCGATCTCGAGCGAGCCGACGGTGCGCACGCCCGTGCCCGCGATCACCGCGCGGTGGTCGGCGCAGACGGTGGCCCGCATGCGCTCGTAGGCGCGCGTGATGTGGATCATCGCCTCCTCGGCGGTCAGCCGCAGGGCCGCGCTGCGGTGGCGGGCGACCGCGTCGGGGTGCTCGCGCCGGAGCCGCTGCCGCCACGCCGCGCGCAGCTCCTCGAGCGTGGGCCCGCGGCTGCAGCCGAGGACCTCGTGCGCGGCCTGCTGCCGCAGCTTGCGCAGGTGCGACTCGCGGGCCGCCAGCGTCGTCGAGAGGTCGCCGTCGTCGCCGCCCGCGCGCGCGTCGGCCAGCATGGCCTGGAGGCGCTCGATCGCGGCGCGCGCGCCCGCGAGGATCACGACCGCGGCGTCGGCCCGGTCGCGCTGGTCGGGCGCGCCGACCGCGCCGTCGAGCGAGACGACGATCTGGTTGGGCAGCTCGATCGCCAGCGTCACCGGCGCGCCGACCTCGGCGCTGAACGGCACCTTCATCGACAGCCGACCGTCGGGCCGGAGCTTCTTGCGCAGGAACGCGTCGACCTGATCCCACCGCGCGCACCGCACCCGCAACAGGCGCGGCGGCGTCATCGCGCCGGGTCCATCCGGCCGACCCGCCGCGGGCCCGTCATCGCGGCTTGCCTGGCCTGGTCGGGGCTGGCACCAGCTCGACCGATCGCTCGATCGAGCCGTGCAGCGGGGCGCCGCGCAGCGGCACGTTGGGATCGCCGCCGTTGCGCCAGTCCTCGGCGGCGACCCGGACGAAGCCGGGGACCGAGCCGTCGCGGGTCAGCTTGAACTCGTAGTCGCGGGCGGCCTCGACGCCGGCTAGCTCCATCGTGTTGGTCTGCCCGACCAGCAGGTAGACCGCGGCGCCGGGCGGGTCGGTCGTCACCGACAGCCGGCCCTTGCCCTTGGGGGGGCCCGGCTGCTCACGCGCGGTCGGCGCCGCCGGCATCGCCGGCAGCGGCTTGGCGTCGCCGGCCAGCGGCGCCAGCTTCACGGTGATCGAGGCGCGGAGCGCGTCGTCGGTGCCGCTCCACTGGCTCCCGACCACGTGGAGATCCTGGGGCTGGTAGCCCTCGAGCTCGACCCGCAGCTCCCAGATGGTGGTGGTCGCGAGCTGGATCGACTCGAACGGCGCGCGGCCGAGCAGCAACCACACCGTCGCGAGATCGGGCGTCGAGCGCACCGTGATGTTGCCGGGCTTGGCCTTGTTGTCGCGCAGGCGCTGCTCGAGCTCGCGGTTCGCGGCCTCGGTCTCGGCCCGCTTGCGCGCCGCCTCGGCCTTGCCCTCCTCGATCTCCTTGCCCTGCCGGTTCATCCCGGTCACGAGGACGTAGCCTCCCCCGGCCAGCACGGCCACCGAGATCCCGCCGATCACCCACGACTTCCACGGGCTGGTCAGCCGCGGCGGCGCGAGCTCGGGCACGACCTCGGTCATCGGCGTCGCGACCCGCCGCGGCTTCGGCGGCGCGGGCGCGGGCTCAGGTACAGGCGCGGGCGCGACGGTCTCGCCCGATGGATCGGGCGCGGCGGCGAGGGTCTCGCCGGTCGGCTCCGGCGCCGCCAGCACGGGCGCCCGCCGGGCCCGGGCGGGCGGGTCGAGCTCGGGCGCCGGCGCCGGGGTCATCGCGATCAGCTCGGAGATCGGATCGCGCGCGGCCTGGCCGGGGCCGTCGTCGACGTGGGTCAGCGCGTCGTCGGCGCTCTCGTCGAGATCGTCGAGCAGCGCGTCGAGGCCACCGCCGCCGCGGGACGCCCGCCGCGCGATCGGCGCGTCGAGCGTGGCCTCGGGCGGGGGCGTCGGCGGCGCGGCGGGGGCGCCGGTGGCGGTCGGGCGGGTGACCTCGACCGTGCCGGGCAGGCTCGCCAGCAGGTCCTCGATGCCGTCGTCGCCGTCGGGCGCCGGGGCCGGGCCCAGGTCGGCGAGCGCGCGGTGGACCTCCGCCGGCGTGGCCACATCCCAGCGGTCGTCCTCGAGCGCCTCGGAGAAGTTCTCCTGCAGCTCGATCGCGTTGGCGAAGCGCCGATGGAGATCGGTGTCGAGCGCGCGCTGCACCAGGCGCTCGACCGCCGGCGTCGTGTTGATCGTCCCGGGCGGGGTCGCGCCCGACAGCAGCGTGAACAAGAGCGCGCCCATCGCGTAGACGTCGGCGACCGGACCCGGGACGTCGCCGAGCGCGACCTCGGGCGCGAGGTACCCGCCGAACCCGCGCAGCGACATGGCCTCGGAGCCGGCCGCCGCCGCCGCCATCGCCGCGTGCCCGACCGCGAAGTCGGTCACGCGCACCGCGCCGTCGTCGTCGATCAGGATGCTGCGCGGGTGCAGCGCGCCGTGGGTGATGCCGACCGCGTGGGCGGTGGCGACGCCGTCGATCACCGAGCGCGCGATCGCCGCGGCCACCCGCGGCGGCAGGCCGCGCCCGCCGGCGCCGTCGAGGATGTCGTCGAGCGTGCGGGCGCCGCGCACCGCCTCGGTGACGATCACCAGATCCTTGCCGTCCTTGGCGACGACGACGGTGCCGACGACCGCGCGGTGGTGGAACGCGCCCAGCAGCGACGCGGACCCGGCCGCGAGCGCGTCGCCGAAGCGCGGATCGGCGGCCAGGGGCGCGTCGACCACCAGCAGGCGCACCTCGCGGCGGCCTTCGCCGCTGGCGCGATAGAGGTCGCCGTACACCTGACGGGCGAGCAGATCGCCGACGGTGAAACCGGCGAGGGACCGTTGCCCGGCGGGACGTACCACGGGCGTGACTATACCGCCGCGGCGTCGCTGGCGCGCGCTCCGGCGACGCGAGAATCGCGCGGCGAATCGTGGTATCTGCCGGGCCTCATGAAGCACCGGATCGCGTCGATCTTCTCGGGTCAGGTCCCGGTCGGCACCCACGTCGTGGTCGAGGGCTGGGTCCGCACCCGCCGCGACTCCAAGGCCGGCGTGTCGTTCATCGCCGTCCACGACGGCTCGTGCTTCGACCCGCTGCAGGTGGTCGCGCCGGCCGAGCTGCCCGACTTCGCCGAGACCGTCGGCAAGCTCACGACCGGCTGCGCGGTCCGGGCCACCGGCGAGCTGATCGCGTCGCAGGGCAAGGGCCAGGCGGTCGAGGTGCGGGCCACGGCGATCGAGGTGGTCGGCTGGGTCGACGACCCCGACACCTACCCGATGCAGCCCAAGCGCCACACGATGGAGTACCTGCGCGAGGTCGCGCACCTGCGCCCGCGCACCAACATCATCGGCGCCGTGACCCGGGTCCGGCACTCGCTGGCGATGGCGGTGCACCGCTTCTTCGACGAGCACGGCTTCTTCTGGATCCACACGCCGATCATCACCGCGTCGGACGCCGAGGGCGCCGGCCAGATGTTCCGGGTGTCGACGCTCGACGCCGCCAACCCGCCGCGCACCGCCGCCGGCGGCGTCGACTGGGACAAGGACTTCTTCGGCAAGCAGGCCCACCTGACGGTGTCGGGCCAGCTCAACGTCGAGACCTACTGCATGGCCATGAGCCGGGTCTACACGTTCGGGCCGACCTTCCGGGCCGAGAACTCCAACACCCGGCGCCACCTGGCCGAGTTCTGGATGATCGAGCCGGAGCTGGCGTTCGCCGACCTGGCGGCCGACGCCGACCTGGCCGAGGCGTTCCTGAAGTCGATCTACAAGACGCTCCTGGTCGAGCGCGCCGACGACCTCGCGTTCTTCGAGAAGTTCGTCGACCCGACCTGCCGCGCGCGCCTGACCGCGCTGGTCGACTCGACCTTCACGCGCATGGACTACGGCGACGCGATCAAGGAGCTCGAGCGCTCCGGCAAGAAGTTCGAGTTCCCGGTCAGCTGGGGCATGGACCTGCAGGCCGAGCACGAGCGGTTCCTCACCGACGAGGTCGTCAGGGGCCCGCTCGCGGTGCTGAACTATCCGAAGGACATCAAGGCGTTCTACATGCGCATGAACGACGACGGGAAGACCGTCGCGGCCATGGACGTGCTGGCGCCCGGCATCGGCGAGATCATCGGCGGCAGCCAGCGCGAGGAGCGGCTCGACGTGCTCGACGCTCGCATGGACGCGATGGGCCTGCCCAAGGACGACTACGGCTGGTACCGCGACCTGCGCCGCTATGGCACCGTGCCCCACGCCGGCTTCGGGCTCGGGTTCGAGCGCGCGATCCAGTACGCGACCGGCGTCGAGAACATCCGCGACGTGATCCCGTTCCCGCGGGCGCCGCGCCAGGCCGAGTACTGATTCCGTCCGGCGCCGTCGCGCGCGCGGCCGCGGGTGCCGTCGAGCGCCGGCGTGATCCGGACCCGTCCACGTCCGCCCCGGCGGAGGAAAGCTAGCTGCGCATGGAGTCCTCGCTGCCGCCGATGATCGATCCCGACCGTGCGCGCGGGTGGCTCGACGCCGTCGAGCGACGCCAGGGCGCGCTGGCGCTGGGGCGCCCGGCCGAGGCGCCGCTCGAGCCGGGCGCCGAGCTGGCCGGGCTGGCCGGGCTCGCGGCCAAGTTCCTCGCGGTCGGCACGCCGCGGACGATGGGGCTGGTCGGCCTGCGCGACCTCGCGCCGGCGGTGGTCGCGACCCAGCGCGCCTACGCGGCGCCGCGCGAGCTGCGCGTGTTCGACGGCGATCCGGTCGTGGCGGCGCGCACCGCGCTCGCGGTCGGCGGGCGGGGCGCGTCGCTGACCGAGGCGTGCGCGTGCGACGTCGTGGTCGCGCGCGGGCCGGTGGCGATCGAGCGGGCGTGGATCCGCGACGGCACGCTCGTGACGGCGCTCGATCGCGCCGTCGTGCTGGCGCCGGCGCTGGTGGCGGCCGCGGTGGTCTACACCGCCGGCGCCGTCGACGATCTGGTCGCCCACGCCACGCTGGGCGCGGTCGCGGCCGGCCTGGTCGACGGCCGCACGCTCGACGAGATCACGCTGCTGGTGATCGGCGGCGCCTGAGGCGCGCCGAAAGGCGCGCGGCCCGGCGCGGGTGGCGTCGGGCCGGGCGATCAGCGCGCGGGCGTGCTCAGGGGTAGGTGCACATCGGATCGCCGGGGTGGCACGGCGGCGGCGGCGGCGGGGTGCACATCGGATCGCCGGCCGGGCACGGCCACGGGGTGCACATCGGATCGCCGGGGGAACACGGCGGCGGCGGCTCGTTGCAGGCGTCGGTCGCGAGCTGCTCGCAGGTCATCGGATCGAGGCCCTGGATCAGGCAGTCGCGCAGCACCTGATCGTGGCACGACGGTCCGCCGCAGGTCGGGTCGGTCGCCGGATCGCACGGCGGCGGCGGGCACATCGGATCGCCGGCCGGGCACGGCCACGGGCCGCAGGTCGGGTCGGTCGCCGGATCGCACGGCGGCGGCGGCTCGCAGACCGAGGTCGCGCGCAGCTCGCACGACATCGGATCGCCGCCGGCCTGGAGACAGTCGCGCAGCACCTGGTCGTGGCACGACGGGCCGCCGCAGCTCGGGTCGGTGTTCGGATCGCACGGCGTCGAGCCGCACGTCTGGGCGGCGGCGTCGGCGCAGGTCATCGGGTCGCGGCCGGAGGCGACGCACTCGGCGAACACCCGATCGAAGCAGTCGGGGTCGCCTGGTCCACACGACGGATCGCCGGGCACGCAGCTCGGCGTGCACATCGGATCGCTGGGGTCGCACGGCGTGCCGTAGCAGACCTGATCGGCGTAGGCCGCGCACTGCTGGTCGTCGCCGTTCATCCCGACGCACTCGTTGAAGACCCGATCGAAGCAGTCGGGATCGGGGCCGGGGCCGGGGCCGTCGCACGACTCGCTGGCGCGCAGGTCGCAGAGCATCGGATCGCCGCCGCTGTCGAGGCAGGCGCGCATGACCTCGTCGTAGCAGGTCGGGTCCGAGGGCCCGGGGCCGCCCAGGTCGCACCGGGTCAGGACCAGATCAGCGCAGACGTCAGCGGGGAGCTGGTTCAGGTAGCACTCGGCGATCGTGTCGTGGACGCACTGGCCGGTGGCGTCGGGATCGCCGAGCAGGTGGTCCGACGAGCCGTCGGCGTACATCGAACATCCTGCGAGACCAGCGCCGACCACCAGGGCGAGCGCGAAGCGAAGTCTTGACCGAGCGAACATGGAACCTCCTGGGTGATGGTGGGGAGAGCCGCCACCACCAGAAAACAGCTCACGGGGTCGGCTGAAAACACACGCCGGTGCGGTCGCCGCAGACCGCGGTGCACTGCCATTGCCCCATCACACAGTCGCACGCGCCGGTGACGCAGGTCATGCACGTCTCGGCCGGCGCGCAGCTCGTGTCGCAGCCGAGCGGCGCCGGGCTCGGGCATCCGGGCGCCGCGCACACGTTGGCGCAGCAGCTCGGGTCGCCGGGCATGCACCCCGGCGCGCAGACGATGCCCGGGTAGCACTCCTCACCGGGGCACTGGGTGGGATCGCTGCCGCACTCGCTGGCGGGCGCGCACGTGCAGGTCGGGCAGCCGTTGCGCACCAGCGGCGCGAGCCCGCTCGGGCACGGCGGGCACATCGACGGGTCGGGACAGGCGACGCACTGGTCGCCTTCGCACAGCTGCACGCCCGGCGCGCACGCGCGATCATCGGTGCAGGTGGCGCAGCCGGGCTCGCAGTAGGGCGTCAGCGCCAGCGTGCCCCCGGCGCAGGTGGCGATCGTCTGGCAGCAGGCCGGGTCGGTGCGATCGGGCAGCGCGCACACGCCGCTGAAGACGCACGCCTGGGTGTCGCTGGTGCGGCCGGGGACGTCGGCGCACGAGGTCAGCGGCGTGCCGTCGGTGAGGACGTCGGCGTCCTCGGTGACGCACGCGCCCAGCGCGAGCACCACGACCACCACCGCCGCGCGGATCATCGCCGCACCTCGACCGCGCCGCCGACGGTCCAGCCGGCCAGCGACACCAGCGGGGTCGAGTTGGCGCGGGCGACCAGGCCCGAGCCGCCGCCGACCGCGACGGTCGCGGTGACCTCGGCCCGCGCGATCGGCAGCGTGAACGACAGCTCGGCGGCGCCGTGGACCGCGGTCGTGGCGATCGACGTGGCCATCACCGCCGGATCCGAGCTAGTGGCCGCGACGGTCTGCCGCGACACGTCGACGCGCGCGCCGACGCAGGTGATCGGTCGGCCCTGGGCGCACGCGACCGTGACCGCGAGGTCGACGCCGACCAGCCACGGCGTCGCCTGCCCGATGCGGTGGGTCACCGAGGTCGCCGCGGCGTGGACGCCGAGCGCGAGCGGGCCGCGCCCGACGCCGACGCCGGCGCCCCACAGCGGCACGCCGTCGTAGCTGCGCACGAGCGCGCGCCCGATCAACGCGAGGGCGGCGAGCGCCGCGGCCCTCGAGCACCGACGCGCGTCCGTGGGGCAGCCCCGGCCGCTCGGCCGCGGTGGCGCCGGGGCCCCTGGCGTCGCGCGCGTCACCCGGCAGCGCCGGCATCGTCGGCAGCGTCGGCGTCGTCGTCTCCACCGGCGCGGGCGGCTGCGCGTCTGGCGGCGGGGCAGGCGGGAGCGGCGCCGGCACCGGGCGCTCGAGCTCGAGCGCGGTCGCGACCAGCGCGACCACCCGCGGCGCCAGCGGCGGGGGCACGTCGCGCAGATCGACCTCGCGCGTGCGGACGCCGGCGTCGGTGGTGATCGTCAGGGTGGCGGTCCCGTCGGGGCGACAGGCCACCACGACGGTGGTGGCGGTCGCGCCCTCCTGCGCCAGCGCGCGATCGAGCGCCGCGCTGCCGAACGCGCAGGCGTCGAGGGTCACGGTCGGCTGCGCCCAGGCCTGCGCGACCGGCGTGAGGACGACCACCAGCGCGACGTGCGCGCGCATCACCGACCGGCCAGGGCGGTCATCTCGCCGGCGCGGGCGCCGTCGGGGTACTGGGCCAGGTAGGTGCGCGCCGCGGCGCGGGCGTCGTCGGGGCGCGCGGCGCGGGCCAGCGCGAGGGCCTGCCGGGCCAGGGCCTCCTCCTGGATCGCGCGCGGACTGCCGATCGCGCGCACCCGGGCGAAGGCGTCGGCGGCGCGCGCGGCCTGGCCGAGCTGATCTTGCGCGAGCCGGCCGAGCAAGAACGCCGCGAGCCCGGCGGTGGCGTCGGCGCGGGCGTCGGCGAGGTACGCCGTCAGCTCGTCGGCGGCGCGCCCGGCACGACCGGCGGCGACCAGCTCGTCCGCGCGCGCGATGATGTCGGCCGGCGGCGCAGTGGTGATCGCGGGCGCGGGCGGTGGGGGCGTGATGTCGGCTGGCGGCGCAGTGGTGATCGCGGGCGCGGGCGGTGGGGGCGTGATCGCGGGCGCGGGCGCGGTGATCGCGGACGCGGGCGCGGTGATCGCGGACGCGGGCGGGGTCGTGGTGATCGCGGACGCGGGCGGGGCCGTGGTGATCGCGGACGCGGGTGGCGCCGTGGTGATCGCGGGCGCGGGCCGGCTCGGCGGCGACGGCGCGCGCGCGACCGTCGGCGGCTGGTCGTCCTCGGGCGCGGGCGCCGCGGGCGCCGCGGCCACCGTCGCCGACACCGCGATCCGCTGGCCCGCGGTCAGGCGGACCACGCGGCCGGGCACGCGCTCGCCGCGCACCAGCACCACCCCGCGCTCGACGGTGACCGCGAGCTCGACCGCGCTGCGCTCGACCGCGAACGCGGTGCCGACCACCTCGACGGTGGCCAGATCGGTCTCGATGACCCACCGGCGCGGGCCGCCGGGGCGGACGTCGAAGCCGACCTTGCCGCGGCGCACCGCGGTCACGAACTTGTCGCCCTCGTTGGCCAGCACCTCGAGCTGCGCGTCGGCGGCCAGCGCGACCTTCGAGCCGTCGTCCATCGCGACCGTCCGCGCCGACGGCGCGTCGAGCTGGACGCCCGGTGCGAGGGCGACGTCCGCCCCGAGCGCGCCGGGCGCGGGGCGCCCGCCGCGGGGCCACGCCACCAGCAGGACCGCCGCGGTCGCGATCGCGACGCCGGTGGCGATCGCGTAGCGCCAGCGCCGGGGCGCGACCCGGCGCTCGGCCTGGGCGTCGCGCACGCGCCGCCACACCTGCGCCAGCTCGGCCTCGTCGAGCGCGGGCTGGAGCTCGGCCTCGATCGGGCGCTCAGCCATGGTCGACCTCGTGGGTGTGGGCCGCGACCGCCGCCTCGGCGCGGCCGAGGTAGCGCTTGACGCTGGCCAGCGAACAGTCGCAGGCGGTGGCGACCTCGTCGAGCGAGTAGCCGATGACGTGGCGGAGCACCCACGGCACGCGCAGCTTGACCGGCATCGCCCGGAGCGCGCCGTCGATCAGCGCCAGCTCGGTCCGGCGATCGGGCGCGACCCCGCCGTCGGCGACCTCCGCCAGCGACTCGTCGTCGACCATCGCCGACCAGAACCGCACGCGCCGCCAGCGCCAGCGCCGGTGCACGCGCGACACCGCGATCCGCGCCAGCCAGCCCCGCAGCGCGGCCGGCTCGGCCAGGGCCTCGAGCTTCTGGAACGCGATCAAGAAGGTCTCCTGGACCACGTCGGCGGCCTCGACCGGGTCGCGCAGCAGGCGGCGCGCGGTGCTCGCGACCTGGGGCGCGTGGCGCCGGTAGATCATCTCCTCGGCCCACGCGTCCCGGGCCCGGGCCCGGGCCACCAGCTCGGCGTCGGTGATCGCCACCGCGCCGGTCACGTCGACGACGCGCGGGCCGGGGGTCGATGCTGGGCGGAGGGCGATCGCAGACACGGTCATCGACTGGAGCCCCCAGCCGACTGAAACGGCTCACGGAAACGTGGGCCGCGACACGGCGGGGGCGCGCCGCGATCCTACGCCAGCTCCCGCCACCGGGGTTCGCGTTCGGCGCGCGACCGCGGCCGGCGTGGGCGTACACTCTCGACCATGGGGAATCCATTCGTTCATCTCGACCTGACGACGGGTGATGTCGCCGCGGCCAAGGCGTTCTACGGCGCGATCTTCGGCTGGAAGTTCCAGGACTTCCCGGCGATGAACTGGACCGGCATCGACGTGGGCGGCGGCGTCGGCGGCGGCATGGGACCCAAGCAGAGCCCCGAGCAGCCGACCGCGTGGACCGCGTACGTCGACGTCGCCGACGTCGATCAGACCGTGGCCCGCGCCGCCGCCGCGGGCGCGACCATCCTGATGCCGAAGATGGAGGTGCCCGGGATGGGCTGGCTCGCGGTCCTCGCCGATCCGCAGGGCGCCGTCATCGGCATCTGGCAGTCAGCGGCGCCGCCGCCGCCGCCGCCGAAGCGAGCCCCGGCCCGGAAGGCCCCGGCCACGCAGGCCGTGCTGGCCAAGAAGGCGCCCGCCAAGAAGGCGCTGGCCAAGAAGGCGCCCGCCAAGAAGGCCGCGCCCAAGAAGGCCGCGCCCAAGAAGGCCGCGCCCAAGAAGGCCGCGCCCAAGAAGGCCGCGCCCAAGAAGGCCGCGCCCAAGAAGAAGGCCGGCAAGAAGTAACCCCGGGGCGACGGGGCAGGCCCGAGGGGGGCAGGTCAGGCCGCGAGCCACGGGCGCAGGTGCTGCCACCCGCGCTCGAGCAGCGTCGGCAGCGACGCGATCAGCTGGTGGTCGTCGTCGAGCTCGGTCAGCGCCGCGCCCGGCGTGCGCGCGCACCACGCCCGCGACAGCGCCACGTCGACCACGTCGTCGCGGGTGCCGTGGGCGATCCAGGTCGGCACCGTCACGGTCGGCCAGCCGTCGCCGGCGCGATCCGCCTCGGCCGCGTCGTCGAGGAACCCGACGTCGACGCGGGCCGGGCGGCGCTCGGCGTGGTCGTAGATCTCGAGCCAGCCGTCGCGGCGCCAGGCCGCGGTCGCGGCCGCGCCCAGCCGCTCGGCCCAGCGCTCGGCCATGCGGAACGCCGGCGCCATCAACACCAGCGCCTGCACCGCCGGCACCCGCTCGGCCACGCGCGCCGCGGTCAGGCCGCCCAGGCTCGAGCCGATCAGCACCACCGGCCCGCGCTCGCCGATCGCCGCGACCACGTGGGCGATCATCTCGGAGAGCCGCAGCCGCTCGAGCGACGGCACGCGCAGGTCGAGGCGCTCGACGTCGACGCCGTGGCGCGCGAACGCCTCGGCGAACGCCACGCCCTTGGTCGAGCCGGGCCCCGACGCGAACCCGTGCAGGTACAGACACCGGGTCGGCACGGGCGCGGTCACCAGGCGCCGTTGATGCGCGCCAGGAAGTCGTACGGGTACCCGACGTCGTACGCGCTGGCGTCGTCGAGGGCCTGGACCTCCGCCGGCGTCAGCTTGACCGCGGCGGCGGCGACGTTGTCCTCGAGCTGCGCCACCGTGCGCGCGCCGAAGATCACGCTGGTCACGGTCGGCTTGTGCAGGAGCCACGCGAGCGCGACCTGCGCCGGCGTCGCCTCGTGCGCGCGCGCGAGCGCGGTGACCGCGTCGAGGATCGTCCAGTTCCGCGGGCGGTCGTAGCGACCCCAGCGGTCCTTCCACTTGTCGAGCCGGGTCCCGGTCGGCGGCGGCGCGTCCTTGACGTACTTGCCCGACAGGAAGCCGCCGGCCAGCGGCGACCACGGCAGGATGCCCAGCCCCCACTGCGCGCACAGCGGCACGTGCTCGCGCTCGAGGCCGCGCTCGATCAGGCTGTACTGGGCCTGGAGCGTCACGAACTTCTCGCGCCCGCCGGTCTGCGCGCGCCACAGGCTGTCGACGAGGCGGTAGGCGGCGTAGTTCGAGCAGCCGGTGTAGAGCACCTTGCCGGCGCGCACCAGATCGTCGAGCGCGCGCAGGGTCTCGTCCTCGGCGACCGCCAGATCCTGGGCGTGGATCTGGTAGAGGTCGAGGCGATCGGTGCCGAGGCGGCGCAGCGAGTCCTCGGCGCAGCGGACGATGCGGTAGCGCGACGCGCCGCTCTTGTTGGGGCCGGCGCCCATCGTGAAGCGGAACTTGGTGGCCAGGACGATCTGATCGCGGGCCGTCGGCCGCGCCGCGAACCACGCGCCGAGCACGCGCTCGGACAGGCCGTCCTGGCCGTAGACGTCGGCGGTGTCGACGAAGTTCACGCCCAGCTCGAGCGCGCGGTCGAGGATGGCGTGGCTGGTGGCGTCGTCGCAGCCGACCTGGTGCATGAACGACTGGTCGTCGGCCTCGCCGAAGGTCATCGCGCCCAGGCACAGGGTCGAGACCTTCACGCCGGCCGCTCCGAGGTTGCGGTACTCCATGGCCGGCACTCTAGCGCAGGGATCGGCCGCCGGCCGGCGCGCCCGCGGCGGCCCGCGCCGCGCTGGTATGGTGGTGATCCATGGGACGCATCCGGGCGGCGATCTTCGATCTCGACGGCACGCTGGTCGACAGCCTCGGCGACATCGGCGCGGCGCTGACCGCGGCGCTGGCCCACCACGGCCTGCCGGCGCCGACCGACGCCGCGCTCCGGCAGATGATCGGCGAGGGCGCCCGCGTGCTGGTCGAGCGGGCCGTCGCCGACCGCGCCGATCCGACGGCCGTGCTGGCGGCCTTCCGCGACGCCTACCGCGCGCGCCCGATCGGCGACACCTGCCTCTACGACGGCGTCGCGGCCGCGCTCGACGAGCTGACCGCGGCCGGGCTGACCTTCGCGATCGTGTCGAACAAGCCCCACGAGCTGACCCGCCACCTGGCGGAGCGCCTGTTCGCGGACTGGCCGTTCGCGGCGATCTACGGCGCCCGACCCGAGCTGCCGCTCAAGCCCGACCCGACCCAGGCGCTGTGCTGCGCCGACGAGCTGGGCGTCGCGCCCGGGCGGTGCGCGTTCATCGGCGACTCGGCGATCGACGTCGCCACCGGCCGGGCCGCGGCGATGCGCGCGGTCGGCGTGAGCTGGGGCTTCCGGCCGCGCGCCGAGCTCGAGGCCGCGGCGCCCGACGCGCTGATCGACGCGCCCGCGGCGTTGGCCGCGGCGATCCTCGTCGACGCCTGAGCTGCGTCACCGGTGGGCCCGACCGGCCCGTGACCGAACCGTGACGGAGATGTCCCCGACGGTGACGAGGGCGCGCGGTAGACCGGAAGGATGCAGACGGCGGCGCACACGCAGGCACGGGGATGGCGCAGCATCTACTTCAACGTGGAGACGATCCCGTACTGGCTGATCCACGTCGGCGCCATCGTCGGCGTCGCGCTCATGGGCTGGTCGTGGGGCGGGCTGGCGTGGGCGATGGGGCTCTATGCGGTGCGGCTGTTCTTCGTGACCGGCGGGTACCACCGCTACTTCGCGCACCGCAGCTACAAGACCTCGCGCTGGTTCCAGTTCGTGCTCGCGCTGGGCGCGACCGCCACCGGGCAGAAGGGCGTGCTGTGGTGGGCCGCGCACCACCGCCGTCACCACCGCGGGTCCGACACCGCCGAGGATCTCCACTCGCCGTACCACGGCGGCTTCTGGTGGTCGCACATGGGCTGGATCCTGGCGGGCGACTTCGACGACACCGATCACGCGGCGATCAAGGACTTCGCGCGCTACCCCGAGCTGCGCTGGCTCGATCGCTACTGGATGGTGCCGCAGCTCTCCACCGGGGTCGCGGCGTTCCTGGTCGGCGGCTGGTTCGGCCTGGTCTGGGCCTTCGCGGTCTCGCAGGTGCTGTGCTGGCACGGCACGTTCACGATCAACTCGCTGTCGCACCTGTGGGGCGGCCGGCGCTACCCGTCGGGCGATGACTCGCGCAACAACCCGGTGCTGGCGATCCTCACGCTCGGCGAGGGCTGGCACAACAACCACCACCACTACCAGGTGGCGGCGCGCCAGGGCTTCTTCTGGTGGGAGATCGACCTGACCTTCTACGTGCTGCGCGTGCTGGCGGTGCTCGGCATCGTGCGTGACCTCCACGGCGTGCCCGAGCACGTCCGCGCCGGGACGCGCAAGCCGACCGCGGCCGGGCCCGCCGCCGCCAGCGGTGACCGGGTCGCCGCCGCCGCCGACCGCGTCGCCGCCTGACGGGATCGCGGCCCGGCGCGACGGCGGTGACCGGGTCGCCGCCGCCGCCGACCGCGGCGCCGCCTGAGGGCGTGGATCCGCCAGCCCGGCCCGGCGCGACGCCCGCGCGCTCGTGATACCGTCGCGATCACCGCAGCGGACCTGCGGTCGCGATGACCCAGCGCCAGGACGAAACGCCGACCCGGCCGACCCCGATCGCGGCCGCCGATCTCGACGGGTTCCGCAAGGACCCGCGGGACGGCGCGCGGTTCACGGCGCTGCGCCAGGCGCTCAAGGCCGGCGGCCAGGGCGAGCTCCTGGCCGAGGTGTGCGAGCTGCGCGCGCCGTTCGAGGCGACGCCAGCCAAGGCCGCCGATCTGTGGGCCGAGGCCGGCGAGGCCCGGGCGGTGCTGGGCCACGCCGCGCTGTCGGAGCGCGACCTGCGCGGCGCGTGCGCCCTCGATCCGGCCCACGAGCAGGCCACCAGCCGCCTGGTCGAGATGCTGCTCACCAGCGGCCGCCCGGCCGAGGCCGGCGACATCCTCGAGGCCGAGCTCGACGAGCTGACCCGCCGCGCCGACGCCGCGCCGGCCCGGGCCAAGGGCGATCGCCCGGGCACCGTCCGGAGGGCCGCGCGCCACCGCATCGCGGCCGGGCTGTGGGACCAGCACCTCGGCCGCATCGATCGCGCGCTGGCCCACTGGCAGGCGGCGTGGCGGCTCGAGCCCGAGCGCACCGACGCGCTGGCCGCGGCCCGCGCGCTGTACGGGTCGCTCGGCGACGACGCCATGGTCGCCAAGCTGTACCGGGCCGAGCTCGACGTGCTCGGCGAGAAGGCGCCGCCGCTGGGGCGCGCGCAGCTGTGGCTGGCGCTGGCGCGGGTCGAGCTGCGGCGCGGCGACGGCCAGGCCGCGGCCACCGCGTGCGATCGCGCGGTCAAGGTCGACGGCGAGTCGACCGAGGCCCGCGAGACCCTGGCCGAGATCTACGGCTCGCCGGCGTGGGCCAAGACCACCGACGACCCCGCGATCGGTGCCCGGCGCGCGTGCGAGCTCTACATCGAGCTCGGGCGCTCGGCCTTCGCCGCCGGCGACCCCGCGGCCGGCATCGGCTTCCTGCGCCGCGCCGTCGGCGCCGACCCGTACCACGCGGCGGCCGCGTCGGCGCTCGAGCAGGCGCTGCGCGGCGAGGCCCGCTGGGACGAGCTCGAGCGGCTGCTGGCCCAGCGCGCGACCCTGGCGGCGTACACCGGCGACGACGACGAGCGCGCGCCGGCTGCTGATCGAGCGCGTCGCGCTCCACGATCGCGAGCGTCCGGATCGCGGACAGCTGGTCACGGCGCTGACCGAGCTGGCGGCGCTCGAGCCGCCCGGCAGCGACGCCGCGGTGCGCCTGCGCACGCTCCTGCGCGAGGACCAGCGCTGGACCGAGCTGGCGGCGCTGCACGAGCGCGAGCTGGCGGCGCTGGCTGACGATCCCAAGGCCCAGGTGGGCGAGCTGCTCGAGCTGGCCGGCCTGGTGCGCGACCACCTCAACGACAAGGACCGCGCCGCCGAGCTGCTGCACCAGGCGCTGTCGGTCGATCCATCGAACGACGACGCGCTGGCCCGCTACGTCGAGCACTTCCGCGAGCGCCGGGACTTCCGCGGCCTGTGCGACCTGTACGAGTTCTCGCTCGACAACGCCCGCGAGGCCGGGGCCCCGGTCGGCGAGCTGGTGCGGCGGCTCGAGGAGATCGCCCAGATCTGCGAGCTGCGCCTCGGCGACGTGCCGCGCGCGCTCGACGCCTGGCGCCGGATCGAGGAGCACGAGCCCGGCAGCCCCAAGGCCAAGGAGGCGGTGCGGCGGCTGTCGTCGCGCGCCAAGATGTGGGAGCAGCTGGTCGCGGTGCTCGAGGGCGAGGCCGCGGCGGCGCAGTCGGGCGGCGAGCGCGCCGACACGCTGCGCCGGATCGCCAACACCTACCGCGAGCGCCAGGTCGAGCCCCGGCGCGCGATCGCGCTGTACGAGGAGGTGGTCGAGCTCCGGCCCGACGACGACGGCGCGCTCAAGGCCCTGGTCGAGATGTACGAGCGCGAGGGCGACGACGCGGGCCTGGCGCGGACGCTGCGGCGCCAGCTCGAGCTCGACGCGCGGCGGCTCGACGCCGATCCCGCGGCGCGGTCGGGCGCGCCCAAGGAGTGGCCGATCGGCAAGCGGGTCGAGCGCCTGACCGCGCTGCGCAAGCTCGCGACGATGTGCGAGACCCGGCTCGGCGACGTCGACGGCGTGGTCTACGCGGCGTCGGGCGTGCTCGAGATCCTGCCCGGCGATCGCGACGCGCTCGATCGCATGGCCCGGGCGCTCGAGCAGGCCGGCGACAAGAAGCGCCTGACGCAGACGCTCGAGTACCACGCCGCCGCCGCGACCGGCCCGGCCGAGCGCGCGAAGATCCTGCGCCGGCTGGCGCGGATGGCCACCGACGACGGCGACGACGCCCGCGCCCTCGAGCGCTGGGAGCAGACGCTGCGCGCGGCGCCGACCGACGAGGAGGCCCTGGCCGCGGTCGCCGATCTGTACGAGGCGGCCCAGCGCTGGGGCGAGCTGGCGGCGGTGCTCGAGCGCCTCGACGCCGCGCGCTATCCCGCGGCCGGGGCCCCGCCCGAGCCGGGCTCGGCCGCCGCGGCCCTGCGGGCCCGGGATCTGACCCGTTACGCCGCGATCGTCGATGACAAGCTCGGCGACGGCCAGCGCGCGATCAAGGCGTGGGAGCGCCTGCGCGACGTCACGCCGCGCGATCGGGCCGCGCTCGAGGCCCTGGCCCGTCTGTACCGCGGCGCCGCGCGCTACCGCGAGCTCGCCGATCTGCTCGCGGTCCACGCCGAGGTCTACGCCGTCGACGATCTGCCCCGGGCCACCGCGGCGGCGCGCGAGCGCGCGGCCGTGCTCGCGGATCGCCTGGGCGCCACCGACGACGCGTGCAAGCAGCTCGAGCGGCTCGTCGCCGAGCTCGATCCCACCGACCTCGACGCGCACTCGATCCTGCGGCGCCTGTACGAGGCCCGCGGCGACTTCCAGTCGGCGGTGCGCGTGGCCGAGCGCGAGCTGTACCTGCTGTCGGAGCCGGCCGCGAAGATCGCCCGCGCGCTCGACATCGGCGTCACCTGCCGCGATCGCATCGGCGATCCAGCCCGCGCGCTCCAGGCCTACGAGCGCGTGCTGGCGATCGATCCGCACCACGACGAGGCGCTGGCCGCCGCCGCCGATCTGCACGAGCGGCTGGGCGACCTCAAGGCGTGCGTGCGCGTCCTCGAGCGGCGCCTGACCCGGGCCGAGGATCGGCGCGCCCGGCGCGCGCTGCACCAGCGCATCGCCGCGATCACCGCCGAGAAGCTCGGCGATCACAAGGGCGGCATGAAGGCGTGGCGCCGGGCCCACGACGAGGCGCCCGACGCGTCGACGCTGGCCGAGCTGCGCCGCGCGGCCGAGGCCTACGGGCTGTGGCGCGAGCTGGCCGAGGTCTACGACGCCGAGCGCAAGCGCCTGACCAGCGGCGGCACGCCGGTCGACGTGGCCGCGTACGTCGCGGTCGGCCGCGAGCTCGCGAGCGTGTGCGAGCGGCGCCTGTCCGATCGCCCGCGCGCGATGGCGGCCCTGTGCGAGGCGTTGGCCGCGGCGCCGCGCGACGGCGACCTGCTGACCGAGATCGAGCGGCTCGCGGCCGAGGGCGATCAGCGCACGCTCTGGAAGCAGGCGCTCGACAGCCACGACGTGGCGCTGCGCGCGATCGGCGGCGGGGCCCGGGCCGACCTGCACGCGCGCAAGGCCCGCATCCTCGACGAGCGCCTCGGCGACGCCAAGGCCGCCGCGACCGAGCTGCTGGCGGCGTTCTCGTGGGGGCCCGAGCGCGAGGACGTGCGCGCGGCGCTGTACCGGCTGGCCGGCACGAGCCGGACCTGGGCCGACGTGATCGCGGTCGAGACCGCGCTGGCCGAGCGCGCCGCGGGCGCTGATCGCCTGGCGGCGCTGCGGCGGCGGGCCCAGGTGATCGAGGAGCACCAGAAGGATCTGCCGCGCGCGTACCGCGGGCACCTGGTCGCCTTCATGCTCGCGCCCGAGGACACCGACACCCTCGCCAACCTCTGGCGCCTGGCCAAGGCCATCGGCAAGTACCGCGACGCCGATCGCTCGCCCCGGCCCGAGCCGCCGGCGGCCCCGGTCGCGCTCGACCGCGATCTCGAGCTGCCGGCGCGGCGCGAGCTGCCGACCGAGGAGCTGGTGCTGCCCGAGGTCGAGGAGCTCGACGACGATCCCCTGGCCGAGGCCGAGGCCAACCTCGCGGTCGGCGACTCGACCCAGCCGATCGACATCGACGAGCTGATGCCGCCGAGCCGCGCGGCCGGCCGGCCCCCCGCCACGCCGCCGGGCAAGCCGCGGCTGCCGCCGCCCCCGCCGCGCCCGCCGCGGATCGAGCCGCGCCTCGGCGGCGGTCCGCCCGGCCCCCCGCCGGCGCCGCGGAAGGCCCAGGCCTCGGTGCGGCGCCCGCCGCTGCCGCAGCTGCCGCACCGCGCGTTCGAGTCGCCGTGGGAGGAGCTGGCCGCGGCCTACGATCTGCTGCCGGCCGGCGACGCCGACGCCAAGATCCGCTGGCTCTACCGCGCCGCCGACGCGTGGGAGAACGGCGCCAAGGACGTGAGCCGGGCCTTCGACACGCTGGCGCGCGCGCTCGGGCTGGCGCGGCGCGTGGCCGGCGGCGACGGCGAGGCCCGGGCCCGGCTGCACCGGCTCGCGAGCGACCACGGCGCCTGGGATCGCCTGGCCGATCTGTACGAGGCGCTGGCCGAGGACACGCACACGCCCGAGGCGGCGGTCGAGCTGCTGCTCGAGGTCGCGTCGATCCGCGAGCGCCAGGGCGCGCAGCCCCGGGCCGAGGCCCAGTACCGCCGGATCCTCGGCATGCGCCCCGACGACAGCGTCGCGCGCAACAAGCTCGAGGCGCTGTACCGCACCGGCCAGCGCTGGGTCGAGCTGGCGGCGTCGCTCGAGGAGCGCACCGATCCGCGGCTCGGCACCGCGGCGCCCGAGGCCGAGCGGCCGGCGCTCTTGCGCGAGCTGGCCGCGATCTACGACGCCCACCTCGGCCACCCGCACGACGCGATCGACACGCTCGAGCGGCTGCGCCAGCTCGCGCCGACCGACGTCGCGGTCATGCGCGAGCTCGGCGGGCTCTACGGCAAGGTCGGCCGCTGGAGCAAGGTGATCGAGGCCCACGGCAAGATCGTCGAGCTGGCCGAGGGCTCGGCCGACGCGCGCGACGCCCTGCGCAAGGTCGCCGCGGTCTACGAGCTCGAGCTCGAGCTGCCCGAGCGCGCGATCGACGTCTACCAGCAGCTGGTCGCGCAGTGGCCCGACGACGTCGACGCCCTGGCCGCGCTCGATCGCCTGTGCCTGGCGGGCGCGCGCTGGAGCGATCTGGCCGACGTGCTGCGCCGGCGCGCGACCCTGGCGGTGGCGCCGGCCGAGCGGGCCAGCCTGCTGGCGCGGCGCGCGGCGATCCTGCAGGACTGGCTGGGCGCGCCGGAGGAGGCGGCGGCGGCGCTGCGCCACGCGCGCACGATCCTGCCGGGTGATCCGGCGCTCACCGAGCAGCTGATCGGCGCGCTGGTCGCCGCCGATCGCCAGCGCGAGGCCGCGGCCGTGGTCGAGGGCCGGATCGAGTCGCTCGACGCCGACGCCGCCGCCGGCGATCGCGCGGCCCTGCACCTGCGGCTGGCGCAGATCCGCCAGGACGGCCTGCGCGATCCGGTCGGCGCGCGCGCGGCCGTGGCCGAGGCGCTGGCGCTGGTGCCCAGCCACCCGACCGCGCTCGCGATGCTGGCCAAGCTGGCCGACGCCGACGACGATCCGCGGATCTTCGCCGACGCCAAGCTGCGCGAGGCCGAGGCCGCGACCGACGACGAGGCCCGGGTGGCGGCGCTGTACGACGCCGGCGTCGCGCTGCGCGATCGGGTCGGCGACGCCGACGGCGCCCGCGCGGCGTTCGAGCGGCTCGTCGCGATCCGCCCGTACCACGCCGACGGCGTCTGGGCGCTGGCGGGGCTGGTCGAGCAGGGCGGCGACGCCGAGACCGCGGCCCGCCTGCTCGAGCAGCGCCTCGTCGACGTCGAGCTGGCGCCGGCCGAGCGCGCGCGCGTCTTGACGCAGCTCGCGGCGTTGGCGCGCATCGGCGGCATCGAGCTGGTGGCCGAGCGCCGGCTGATCGAGGCGCTCGCCGCCGACCCGGGCTGCGTGCCCGCGGTGATCGCGCTGGCCGATCTGTACGGCGACGCCGCGCGCTGGGACGACCTCGAGCTGTTCCTGCGCGGCGCCCTGGCCGAGGGCGTGCCTGGCGCCGCGCCGATCATCACCGCCGATCTGCACCGGCGCCTGGCCGAGTGCTACGAGCAGCTCGGCCGCGACGACGCCGCGTACGAGACCTTGCTCACCGCCGACCGGCTCCACCGCGGCCACGTCCTGGTCAAGCTGGCGCTCGGCGAGAACCGCTACAAGGCCAAGCGCTGGCGCGAGGCGGCGCTGCACCTGTCGGCGCTGGCCAGCCACGACGAGGTCAGCCGCTACGCCACCGAGGTCGCGCAGGGCCTGTACCACGCGGCGCTGGCCGAGATCCGCAGCCTGCGTCCCGAGAAGGCCCCGCCGCTGTATGCGCGCGCGCTCGAGCTGCGGCCCAACTACGGGCCGGCGCTGTCGGCCATGGCCGAGCTCGCGCTCGAGGCCAACGATCCCGCGCGCGCGTACGAGCTGTTGACGCGGCAGGCGGTCGCGACCGACGAGCCCAGCGAGCGGCTGCGGCTGTTCGAGGCCCTCGGCGACATGGCGCTGATGATGCTGTCCGACGAGGACAAGGCCCGCGTGTGCTTCGAGGCGGCGGTCGCGGCGGCCAACCCGCTCGACGCCAAGCACGTGGCGCTGCTCGAGAAGCTGCTCGAGCGTCAGGACCTGGCCGGCGATCACGCCGGCGCCGCGCGCACCGCCGAGCTGATGGCGGCGTTCGGCGCCACCGCCGCCGACCGCGCGGCCCGCCTCGATCGCGCCGCCCGCGACTACCTGGTCGCCGGCGAGGCCGACCACGCGCGCGCGGTCGCGGCCCGGGCGGTCGCCGCTGATCCCTACAGCCTCGACGCGGTCGAGCTGGCCAGCGAGCTGGCGCTCGCGGCCCAGGACGTCGAGGCCGCCGCCGACATGCTCGGCCGGTTCCTGTCGGGCAAGGACGACGGCGCCGCGAGCGACCGCGACCGGCGCGCGGCGCTGTGGCTGCGGCTGGGCGAGACCCGGCGCGAGCGCGGCGACGCCAGGAGCGCCCACGGCGCGTTCGAGCGCGCGATCGCGGTCGCGCCGCGCTCGGCGGCCGCGACCGCCGCCCGGCGCCTGCTGGTGCCGGTGCTGGCGGCCGAGCCGGCGCGCCGCGGCGAGCTGATCGAGGTCCGCCGCGCGCTGGCCGAGGCCAGCACCGCCGCCGCCGACGTCGCGGCCTGGGCCGACGAGCTGCGGCGGGCCGAGCGCACCGACGCGGCCGCGGCCGCGCTCGATCTGGCGCTGGCGCTCGGCGCAACGGCCGACCTGCACCAGACCGCGTTCCGGGCGGTGCACCCGACCCGGGTCATGCCGGCCGACGAGTCGTACAAGGGCGCGGTCGACGCCGACGCGCGCGCGCGCTTCCTGCATGACGTCGACGAGGGCGCCCTGGGCCCGGTGTTCGCGACCCTGGCCGAGGTCGCCGGGCAGCTGTGGCCGGATCCCGACGAGGCGCTCGCGCGCGCGGGCGTGCGCGGGGCCCGGCGCATCGCCGGCGCGTCGACGCCGCCGGCGCTGGCGTTCGTGCGGATCGCCGCGGCGCTGGGCTGCGGTCCGGCCTCGGTCTACGCCCGCGACGACGCCGACGCGCCCGATCTGCAGCTGGTCTGCGCCGGCACGCCGATCGTGGTCTTCGGCCCGCGCCTCGGCGACACGGTCGACGGCGCGCGTCGGTTCGCGCTCGGGCGGATCGCCGAGCTGACCCGGCCCGAGCGCGCCGTCGTCGCGGGCCTGCCCGACGTCGAGGTCGCGACGCTGCTGGCGGCGCTGGTGCGCTCGTTCGCGCCGCCGGCCAGCCACGGCGCGGTCGCGCGGCTGATCGCGGATCCCGACGTCCAGCGCGCGCGCGACGAGATGGTGCGCGGCGCGCTCTCGGTCAAGGTGCGCCAGCGGTTCGAGCAGCTGTTCGCCGATCTGCCGCCGACGGCGATCGAGCTCGGTCGCCACCGGGCCGCGGTCCAGCGGGTGGCCGAGCGCGCGGGCCTCCTGGTCTCGGGCGACTGCGCCGCCGCGCTGGTCAAGCCCACCGGCGGCGTCGCCGCGGTGGTCCGCACCGTCGCCCACCCCGACTACGTGCCGCTGCGCGCGAAGCTCGGGCTCGCGGTCACCTGACGCGCGGGCGCTGGACCTCGGTCGCGAGGATCTCCTTGACCAGCTCGACGAACCGGCGCGACTTGAGCGGCGGCTCGGCGCCGGCGCCCTGGGCGTAGACCACGAACACCGGCAGGCCGCCGTCGGCGACCGCGTGGCAGGACCAGTCGGGCAGGACCTCGACCAGCTCGCCGCGCGCGAGCTCGTCGCGCACGACCCACTCGACCACGCGCAGGACGCCGAGCCCGCGCCGCGCCAGCTGGCCGGCCAGGAGCGGGCTGGTGGTGTGGACGACGCCGGCGACCTCGAGGCGCTCGCTGCGGGTCCGGACCCGGCGATGGTAGAACGCCCACTCGACCGGCCCCGCCACCTGCGCGACGGTCAGGCAGTCGTGGTCGCGCAGCTCGAGCGGTCGCGCCGGGTGGCCGCGCCGCGCCAGGTACTGCGGGCTGGCCACCAGCCGCACCGGCACCCGCCCGAGCAGCTGGGCCCGCAGCGACGAGTCGGCCTGGCGACCCAGCCGGATCGCCAGATCGAACCCGCCCTGCACCAGCGGCACGTTGCGATCCGACAGATCGATCTCGAACCGCAGCTCGGGGTAGCGGCGCCGCAGCGCCGGCAGGTGCGGGCCCAGCAGGCGCTCGCCCACCGACACCGGCATCGACACGCGCAGGTGCCCGCGCGGCGTACCGCCGGTCAGCTCGGCGATCGCGTCGCGCGCCGCGCGCTGGGCGGTCAGCAACCGCTCGGCGTGATCGGCGTAGAGCGCGCCGGCCTCGGTCAGGCTCAGCCGGCGGGTCGTGCGCGCCAGGAGCTGCGCGCCCAGGTGGCGCTCGAGCTGCGCGACCGCCCGCGACAGGCTCGACGTGCTCTTGCCGAGCGCGCGCGCGGCCAGCGTGAAGCTGCGGGTCCGGACCACCTGCAGGTACACCTCGGCCGCGGCCAGCTCGTCGAACACCGGCCGTCGGACCCGCGCGACAGTTTTGCGCATGACGCAATAGTGTCTTGATTCGCGGCACCTTTGTAGCGAGATGTTGAACAGTCATGGTGGGCGAACCCAGGAGGCTCCATGGTCGCCGTTCCAACGTTCACCCCGCCCATCGCTCCACCGCCGCCGCTGCCGGCGCCGCCCACCGCCGTCAGCGTCGACCTGACGCTGGCCGCGGTCGACGGCGAGCCGCTCGCCGCCACCCACGTCGCGCCGACCGGCCCGGCCCGCGGCGCCGTCATGATCGCGCCGGCGATGGGCGTCGCGCAGCGCTACTACCACCCGTTCGCGACCTGGCTGGCCGCGCGCGGCTTCCACGCCCTGACGTTCGACTACCGCGGCATGGGCCGATCGCGGCGCGGCCCGCTGCGCGCGGTCGACGCCGACCTGATGACCTGGGCCCGGCGCGACGCCACCGCCGCGCTCCGACACCTGCAGGATCTGGCGCCCGCGCTGCCGCTGACCTGGGTCGGCCACAGCCTCGGCGGCCAGCTGGTGCCGTTCGTGCCCGACCACCGCGAGCTGGCGCAGATCATCACGATCGCCGCCGGCAGCGGCTACTGGCGCCACAACAGCCCGGCGCTGCGACGCAAGGTGTGGCTGCTCTGGTACCTCGCGGCGCCGCTGGCCACGCCGATGTTTGGCTACTTCCCGGGCCGGGCCCTGGGCATGGTCGGCGATCTGCCCCGAGGCGTGATCCGGCAGTGGCGGCGCTGGTGCCTCGACCCCGGCTACGCGGTCGGGGCCGAGGGGGCCGCGGTCGCCGAGCTGTTCCGGCGCGTCACCACGCCGATCACCGCGGTGTCGTTCACCGACGACGAGATGATGTCGGACCGCAGCATCGCCGACCTCCACGCCGCCTTCGCGAGCGCGCCGCAGACCCACGTGCGGCTGGCGCCGACCGACGTCGACCGGGACCGGCTCGGGCATTTCGGCTGGTTCCGGGCCGAGCACGCGCCGCTGTGGGACCGCGTGATCGCCCCGGTCCTGGCGACCGCCGCCGCCCCGCGCCGTTGACCCCGGCTCGGCGGGCCGCTACCGTCGACGTCCAATGTACCTCGGGGTCGTCACCGGGACCGTCGTGGCCGAGCGCAAGGCCGTCGGCCTCGCCGGCCAGAAGCTGATGCTCGTGCAGCCGGTCGACGACACTGGGCGCTCGACCGGCGACGTCCAGGTGGCGGTCGACACCGTCGCCGCCGGCGTCGGCGACCACGTCTACCTGGTCGGCTCGCGCGAGGCCGCGCTGGCGCTGACGCCGTGGTTCGTGCCGGTCGACGCCGCGATCGTCGGCATCGTCGACGCCGTCCACGCGCCCGAGCGGGCCGTGGCCGAGGCCGCGCCCGAGCCGGTCGACGACGATCCCACGGTCGCCAACGACGCCGACGACGCGCGCCCGCGCAAGCGGCCCCAGGCGACCCGCAAGCCCGAGCCCGGAGCCAAGCGATGAGGCTGTGCCGCGTGCTCGGCAACATCACCGCGGCCGCGAAGCACCCGGCCTACGCCGGGCGCACGCTCTTGATCGTGCAGCCGATCGATCCGGCTGGCGTCGACGTCGGCGACAGCTTCATCGCGGTCGACGACGCCCAGGCCGGGCCCGGCGACCGGGTGCTGGTCATGACCGAGGGCACCGGCGTGCGCCAGATCCTCAAGCTCGGCGAGCAGGTGCCGATCCGCTCGCTCGTCGTCGGCATCGTCGACGCGGTCGAGGTCTCGTGACCGGCGGCCGCCGCGCGCCCATCGCCGCGTTCGCGCGCGAGCTGCACGCGCGCGGTTGGGTCGCCAACCACGACGGCAACGTCAGCGCCCGCGACGATCGCGGCTTCGTCGCCACGCCGACCGCGACCTCGAAGCGGGGCATCGGCGAGCGCGACGTGCTCACGCTCGACGCCGCCGGCAAGGTGGTCGGGCAGGGCAAGGTGTTCGGCGAGATCGGCCTGCACCTCGCGGTCTACCAGCGCCGCCCCGACGTCGGCGCGGTCATCCACGCCCACCCGGCCAGCGCGACCGCGATCGCGTGCGCCGCCGGCGGCGTGGCCGATCACGCGATCGCGCGGCCGTTCATCGCCGAGGCGGTGGTGTCGCTCGGCCCGATCATCCCGCGGGTCGCGTTCGCGCCGCCCGGCGACGCCGCGGTGCGCGCGCTGGCGCCGTGGTGCGAGACCGTCGACGCGGTGCTGCTCGGCGGCCACGGCGTCCTGGCCTGGGGCGCCGATCTCGAGCAGGCGTACCTGCGGCTCGAGCTGGTCGAGCACCTCGCGCGGATCGCGCTGGCGGCGATCCCGCTCGGCGGCGTGCGGGCCCTGGCCGACGAGGCGATGGCCCCGCTGCTGGCCGCGCGCGCCAAGGCCGGCCTCGGCCGCGCCGCCGACGCCGCGGTCAAGCTCGCCGCGGATCTGGTCGCGCGGCCGCCCGACGGGCCGAGCCAGAAGCCGGTCGTGGCGTGCGCGCCGGCGCCGCACAGCGCGGTCCCGACGATCCCGCCCGGCGGCGGGCGCAGCGGCGGCGGCGGCGGTGTCGAGCTCGCGGCGGTGGTGCGCGAGGAGATCGTCCGCGCGCTGCGCGACGGGCGCTGAGCGCCATCCGGACCGGCGCCCCGGCTCACCGCGACGACGAGCGCTGCAACAGACCGCGCGCGCCCGCTCGACCGCGCCATCGACGCTGGTGGCTCACACGCTGGAGACCGCGACCGAGCGCGACGCGTCCTCGATCGCCCCGGCCATGGCCAGCGCGCTGGCGAACCGGTGCGTGGGCTCCTTGGCCAGCGCCTGGTTCACCAGCCGCACGACCGGCTCGGGGATCGGGACCGGCGCCAGCGCGTCGAGCGGCGGCGGGTCGTCGTGGAGGTGCGCGCTGATCAGCTCGTAGTCGTCGGCGCCGATGAACGGCGCGCGGCCCGCGATCAGCTCGAACAGGATGACGCCGATCGCGTACAGGTCGCTGCGGGGATCGGCGGGCTTGCCCTTGAGGCGCTCGGGCGCCAGGTAGGTCAGGCTGCCGACCACGTGGCCGCGGGCGGTCAGCTTCGAGCCGCCCTCGAGCGCGGCGAAGCCGAAGTCGATCACGATCACCCGCTCGACCGGTCCCGGTGACGGCTCGAGCATCAGGTTGGCCGGCTTGAGATCGCGGTGCAGCACGCCCTGGGCGTGCACCGCGGCGAGCCCCTGCAGCGCCTGCCACGCGTACGACAGCGCCCGGGCCGGGCCGACCGCGCCCTGTTGCTTGAGCACCGCGCGTAACGAGTGACCGCGCAGCAGCTCGACGACGAGGTACGGCTCGCCGATCTCGGTGACGCCGCTGCCGTACAGGGCCGCGACGTTGCGGTGCTCGATCTTGCCCTGGACCTCGGCCTCGCGCTGGAACCGGGCCACCGCCTCGGTGTCGCGGGTGAGCTGGCCGCGCAAGATCTTCACCGCCACCGTCACGCCGGCCTCGTCGTCGCGCGCCCGGTACACGTCGGCCATCGCGCCGCGGCCGATCAGCTTCTCGAGGCGGTAGCGGCCCTCGATCACGGTTCCGGAGCGATCGGCCGGCGCCATCGTGCTCGAGGATACACCAGTCGTCGGTCGGCCGCCCGCGCGGTGCGATGGTCACGCACCTGCCCCCGGCGGCTCGTGCGATCTCGTCATGCATGCCGGGCGGTCCGCGGGTGCGGCACACGACCGCGGCTCGACGACCACCGCGTCGATCCGTCGGGGCGGCGCTCGACTCCGCGCGGTGTTCGGCGATACCATCGTAACGCGGGGACCTGCACCGCAGGGGAGCACGACCATGGGCTTGTTCGACAAGAAGAAGAAGGACGACTTCGGCTCTCCCGTCGAGGAGATCAGCCTGACCGCTGCGCGGACCCCGCCGGGGGGCACGCCGGTCGCGACGGCGACGCCGGCACCAGCGCCGGCCGCGCCGCCCAGGCCGCCCGCGCCCGACCCCGAGGCGGACTTCGGCATCAACAAGGCCATCGAGCTGATGCGCCAGCTGCCGCAGGACAACAAGGAGCTGGTCGTCACGGTCGTCAAGACCACGCTCCAGGCGATGAACATCAAGCTCGCGACGATCATCTCCGACGCCGATCGCAAGCTGAAGGGCATCGAGGGCAACGTCGACGGGCTCCGCAAGGAGATCGCCGACTTCGAGAAGGAGATCGCGACCCGCAAGGACAAGATCGCGTCGCTCGAGGCCGACCACAAGGAGACGACCGCGGTCAAGGCGAACCTCATCCTCGCCGAGAAGCTGGCCGAGAAGCCCAAGCCGTCGGGCGCCAAGTAGCCCGCCGCGCGCGCCGAGATGCTCCGCTATCAAATGACAGTGGTCACGGCCGACGCCGGCCTGCGGCGCGCGATCAAGCGCGTCTCGACCTCGACCGGCGCCGACGCCGACTTCGTGCCCGACGTCGCGCAGATCAGCGCCGAGCGTCCGCCCCACGTCGTGATCTTCGACGCCCGCGAGCACGAGCCGCCCAAGGGGTTCATCGCCGGGCTGTCGCCCGAGGCCCGCGTCATCTACATCGTCGACTCGGACCACCTCGTGCAGAAGGTGGCGATGCTCGAGGACCCGCGCATCACCAGCCTGTTCTGTCACGACGAGCGCTTCGACGACGACGAGTTCATCGCGACCGCGACCAAGGCGCTGCGCGGCAACGTGTTCGGGCTGCAGAAGTACTTCCCGTGGGGCGTCACCACCTACTCGATCCTGGTGAAGAACTACGACGAGAAGGCCCGCGCCATCGAGGTGCTGCTCGAGTACGCGACGCTGGCCGGGTGCCGCGGCGGCGTCCGCGATCGCCTGCAGGTCGTGTGCGACGAGCTGATGATGAACGCGCTCTACCACGCGCCCACCGACGCCGCGGGCAAGGAGCTCCACGCCGGCAAGACCCTCAAGGAGCTGACCAAGCTCGAGGAGGTCAGCACGATCCGCGTGCAGTACGGCCACAGCGGCCGCTACTTCGGCATCTCGGTGCGCGACGCCGGCGGCTCGCTCAGCCGCGCCAAGCTGCTCGACTACCTCAAGCGCGCCAAGGCCGGCCCGGAGATCGAGCGCAAGGCCGGCGGCGCCGGGCTCGGCCTGGTGTCGGTGCTGCGCTCGGCGTCCAAGCTCATCTTCAACCTCGAGGCCGGCTCGTCGACCGAGGTCATCGCGCTGTTCGACATGGAGCTGGCGACGGCGCGCGGCAAGGGCGGCGCCCGCTCGCTGCACATCTTCACCTCCACCGAGAAGGAGGAGCGCGTCGAGGACCGCGGCAAGGAGGCCCGGGCCGGCCGCCCGCTCGCCAGCACCGCGATGTGGGCGGTGACCGCGGCGCTGCTGGCGACCCTGGCGGTGATGGTGACCTTGTGGTTCGCGTCGCGCGGCAAGCCCAAGGCCGCGCCGCCCCGCGCCATGATCGTCGTGCCCACCGGCGTCGACGTCGCCGTCACGCTCGGCGGCCAGCCGGTCAGCCCCAACCAGCCGGTGACGCTGCCCGCCGGCGACGGCCCGGTCACGCTGACGATCGCGCCCAAGCCCTGAGCCGCCCGCGGCGGTCCCGGGGACGACGCCAGCAGGCGACGTCAGCGGCGCGCCGCGCTACTGGATCTCGATCGGCATCGGCGGCACGAGGATCAGCACCTCGCGCTGATCGAGCGGCGTGCAGCCGCCGGCGAGGACCTGGATGTTGGCGCGGAAGATCTGGGCCTCCGACGTGGCCGGGACGAAGTCGTTGAACGCCTCGACGTTGAACGACACCTGGGTCCCGGGCGTGACGCCGTGGAACGCGGTGGCGTCGAAGGTCGGGTTGGGCAGCGCCGGCGGCGGCGGCGGCAGCACGAACGCGGTCGGCGTGATCGCGCGGAGGAAGTCGGCGGTGGTGTGGGTGCCCGGCAGCGGGGTGCCGGCGACGTCGGTGGTGACGCCGAGGCGCGCGCTCTCGACGTCGAACGTCGCGAACCGCGTCAGCATGCGGATGCCGGTCACGATGTTGGCGCCGAGGCCGCTGCCGTCGGGCGAGGCGAGGAACACCACCGGGCACAGGCCCTGGGCGTTGGGCGCGCGGCCGACGCCGTTGGCGCCGGTGCAGCACTGGCCAGCCGCGCAGCCCGCGGGGCGGACGCCCACGTCCCACGCGGCCGGGGGCACGAGCGCGCCGGTCGAGGTGGCGAAGTCCTCCAGGTCGGCCTGGCTCGAGCACTGCGCGGCGAGCGTCGGCTGGATCGCGGCGACGCCCACGACTCGGCCACAGATGTTGCCGAGGGCCGTCTTGGTCTGCGCGCGAGTGCGCCACCGCCGCCACGGTGCCGGTGTAGTTCGCGCTCTCGCCGGTGGTGGGGCACGTCCCCGTTTCCCCGGGGCCGTGGTGCTGGGCATCCGAGATCTGGACGATCACCGGCATCGAATCCGGTCGGAACGCGACGCCGCCGACGCCGGTGTGGTTGGCGGGCACGCTGGTCGGCGCGGGACCGGTCAGGCCGTCGCCGGTCGCGGCCTGGTACAGCGCCTCGATGCCACCCTCGGGCCAGTCCTGCCCGCAGCCAATGGGCCCGGTCGCGGTGCGCAACATGCCGACGCCAGCCTGCACGGAGGTGACATCGGCAGTGACGCTCTGGAACAGGTGGAAGGGCTGGTCGGGACTCGAGAGGCCGCCCCGGCCACAATCAGATCCATGGAGCGAGCCGAACGGCAACACGGGGAAGTCCTCGTAAGCGCCGACACCGAACTGGCTGTCGGCGACCTCGGCCCGGATGCCCGGCACCACCGTCGACGACAGCGCGCTCTGCAGGTTGGTGATCGAGCCGAACATCGAGCCGGTCGTGTCCATCAGGAAGAACACGTCGAGCGCGGGGATGCGGGTCGAGAAGTCGAGCGGGCGCATCGCGTTCCCGGTCGGGTCCTGGTACGGCAGGATGAAGAAGAAGTCCTGGGTCGGGCCGCTGCGGCGATACGCGACGACGGTGATCTGGGCCTCGCCGACGACCGTGCCCAGGGTCGCGGTGATGCGCGACACCTCGGCGGTGGCCATCGTGAACGGCGGGATCGCCAGGGTCGCGCCGGTCATCGCGCCGACCGCCGGATTGGCGACCGCCCAGGTGACCTGGGTGGTCAGGTCCTCGGGCACGCCGTCGAGGTACTGGCCCATCGCGACGAACGCCTGGGTCGTGCCCGAGACGTTGAGGTCGACCTCGAGCAGCGGGTTGGTCGGCGTCACGGCGATGCCGACCAGCGTGTGCGGCTGCGGCGCGTCGATCCCGCCGCCGCTGTCGATGCCGCCATCGCCGTCGCCCGGCGGGTTGCTGCTCGACGGGCCGCACGCGGCGACCGCCAGACACACGAACAGCGCGACGCGCGCGCGCGACAGGGCTTCCCTCATGCCGCGATCATATAGGAGCGCCGCGGCGCCAGCGAGACTGATCGTGGCGACCGGGGCGCAGTGGACCGCGTCACAGCGCCGCGTCACGCCGCGTCACAGTGACGCGCTGGCCGTGGTCGGACCCGCAAACCCGCCGCCGGCGTCATGATACCGTCGGCCGGATGATCGGCTCATCGGGACGGCAACAGCGAGGTGGCCTGGTTCTGGGCGGGCTGGCGGTGGCCGGGGCGCTCGGCGCGAGCGGCTGCGCCCTGGTCGACGGGCTCGGCGGCGGCGGCGACGACGACGACGTCTTGCCCACCTGCACCGCGGAAGAGGTCGGCCGCGGCGTGAACTACCCGACCGACGCGACGGTCGAGGCGGTGACGCTCATCAACGCGGTCACCCACGCCAGCCCGTGGCAGGTGGCGGGCGAGCTGCGCCACGGCGACGTCACCGGCTACTTCTCGCTGTCGGGCGAGAACCCCTACGTCGCCGACCTGTCGTCGGACTTCAACGGCCAGAACGCGGTCGGCGACTGGATCATCGTCCTGCGCGACACCGAGCCAGGTGACGAGGGCACCTGGGACAGCTACGAGATCTCGATCTGCGCGCCCGACTGCGCGAGCGGCTCGGATTTGACCGTGGTGGTCATCCCCGACTGCGTGCCCGACGCGCTGTGACCGGGCGCCCGATGACGCCCGCGGGGCGCGCCGCGGTCACGGGCAGCTGACGTCGCCGAACTCGAACGTCAGGCTCGCGACCTGGAACGCGCAGCCACCGACCACCGGCGCCGGGTTCATCAGGCCCATGACCTGATTGAAGGTCGCGTTGGTCAGCGTGCCCGAGAAGCCGGCCGGGCAGATCTTGGTGAAGGTCACGACGCCGGCCGACGCGAAGTACGCGAGCTTCGGCGTCTGGGTCGTCAGGTCGAGCTCGTAGCCGTAGCCGACGAACGGCGGGGTCGGAGCGCCGGTCAGCGTGTACGGCGTGTTGAGCTGGACCGTGTCGGTGGGGTAGCCGGCGATCAGCGCGTCGATGGTGTTGCCGAGGATGCCGCCGAACCCGATCGTGCTCGCGCCCATGACCCGGGTGCCCGACTGCAGCAGGCTCGGCGCCGGCGGCACGTCGATGGTCGGGCAGCCGCACACGCTGCCCAGGCACACCTGGGTCGCGGCGCAGACCGTGGTGCAGTCGCCGCAGTGGTCCTCGTCGGTCGCCGTGTCGACGCAGACGCTGTCGCAGACCATGCCCGCGCACACCGGCGCGTCGATCTCCGCGTCGATCGCGGCGTCGACGGCGACCGGGGCGTCGACGGCGGCTGGCGCGTCGTCGCCACCGCACGCGGCGGCGAACAGGGTGAGGGCGAGGGCGACCGACAGGCGAACAGCGCGCATTAACCGCCACGCTATCACCGATCGCCCGGCGGCCGCTGAGCGCGGTGGGGCGGGCCGGCTGGTCCAGCCTCTCGGCCGCGGCGGCCGCCGCTGTCCAATTCCGGGGGACGCAACCGACTGAGATCATGTAGGACCCATGGCGGCGTCGCGACCATCTGACGCGGGCCCTCGCCGTGGCGAGGGGATCAGGTAAAACCCGACCATGCGTAGCCCCGAATCAACCCGTCGCTGGTCGATCCTCATCGTCGCGCTCGCCGGTGCCCTCGCGCTGGCCGCTTGTGGCGATGACGGCAACAACAACCCGCCGATCGACGCGCGCGTCGCCGACGCCGCAGCCATCGACGCGGCCGACATCGACGCGGCCGACATCGATGCGGCCACCCCCGACGCGGCCGACATCGACGCGGCCGACACCGACGCGGCTAGCCCCGATGCTGCAGACGTCGACGCCGCGTCGATCGACGCCACCGATGTCGACGCCGGTTCGATTGACGCGCTGCCACCCCTGGCGCCGCACCTGCTCGTCACCGAGATCGACACGACCGACAACGATGAGTTCGTCGAGATCTACAACCCGACCGATCAGACGATCGACCTCCGCGACTACTACTTGACGGATCACCAGCGCTACTTCCAGCTGCCAGGCGTCGTCGCCGGCAACACCACGGTCACCACTGACGCTTCGGACTTCCTCGTCCGGTTCCCAGTGGGGGCTACGATCGCGCCTCGCCAGACCATCACGGTCGCGATGGATGCCGTCGGATTCGAGGCATCGTACGCTGCAGCGCCGACCTACGCCGTGCAGGAGGCTGGCAACGCGACGCCGACCGAAGTGGTCTGGATCGGCACGGGCACCCCGAACCCTGGCCTCACGAACGGCGGCGAGATCGTCGTCCTGTTCTACTGGGATGGCGCCTCCGACAACGTGAAGGATGTCGACATCGTGCTCGCCGGCAACGCACCGAGCGCGACCAACACCTTCCTCGCCAAGACCGACGTCGATGGCCCCGACGCCGACACCACGGCGACCGCCTACGCGATCGACACTCCGAACGCGCTGTTTGACATGGAGACCGACACGCCCGTCGGGACCACCTACAAGCGGATCGCGTTCGAGGACGTGAACGAGGTGCACACCGGAGGGAACGGCATCACCGGCGACGACGAGAGCTCCGAGGCGGTCCGCGTCACCTGGGATTCGCAGGCCGTCGCGACCGGCTACACCGCCGGCACGCCGGGTGTTCCTGCAGCCGCGCTGACTCCGTAGCAAGCTGCGTGGGGCCGTCAGAGGCGGCGACGGTCCTAGAAGAAGCAATAGGCCGCGCCGCTGTCGTTGCTGGCGTTGTCGGCATGGTTGGCGGCGGTACCGGAGCCGCTACCGTCGTCCCGCGTGCGCTCCGACCAGCAAACCCTCCCCCGACAGCCTCACCGCGCTGCCGAAGTTGCGAGAGCCCTTGCGGCACCGTCCGGAGGAGCTTCCGAAACGCCTCGTGCGCCCAGGGCCCGGGCGGGCCGAGCCGTGGCATCCTCGGGGGATGTGTCGCTCGCTCGTCGTCGTCCTGACCCTGATCGCTGTCGCCGCGCTCGCGCCGCCGCGGGCGCGGGCCGACCTGCCGCCGGCGGCGGTGGCGGCGATGGTCGCGGTCCCGAGCGTCGACGACGTGTGCACGACGTTGCGCGGCGTCGCTGACGCCGAGGCGCCGTGCGCGCGCGTGGCCCGGGCCAAGGTCGCGGGCCTCGGGGCGGCCGAGGCCTACGCGGTCACCACCGACGACGTCGTCCGCTACGCCGTGGTCGTGGTCGCGGCCGGCCAGACCTGGCGCTCGGCGCCGCTCGAGCTGGCCCGCGCTGACTGCGGCGCTGGGCCGTGCGACCGGATCGTCAAGCAGACGCCGAAGCTGCGCGCGATCAAGGTCGCCGGCGCGCCCGCGGCGGCGCTCGAGCTGACGCTGGCCTACCAGCGCACGTCCGACGACGGCGCGCGCCCCAGGCCGCGGGTCACCGACCGCTGGCAGCGCTACCAGCTGCTCGCGTGCGGCGGCGCCGGCGCCCCGGCGTGCGTCGAGATCGCGGTCGGCGATCGCGCGGCCGCGTGCACCGCTCGGCTCGGCGCCACCGGCACGCTGACCCCGTCGTGCGGCGAGCGGATCACGCTGCCGGCGCTCGCGGTCGCGGTCGACGTCGACCTCGACTCGCACGACATCCTCGCGCGCCCCGCCGGCGCCGGGCCGGTGCTGGTCAAGCACGTGCTCCTCGGGTGGGACGCGCTCGAGCCGGTCTACGCCAGCCGGATGGATCTGCGGGCCAAGCTGCGCACCAACGCCCAGGCGGCGGCGATGGCGCAGGACCTCGCGCAGCAGCTCCGCGCCGACCCCGACCTGATCGACACGCTGATCGCCCAGCGGTCCGAGGACCCAGGCTCGCTCACCGGCGAGCCCTACACGATCACCACTGACGCGAAGTTCGTGCCCGAGTTCAAGGCGCTGGCGCTGCGCCTGGCCGAGCGCGAGGTCGGGCTCGTGCGCACGAAGTTCGGCTACCACGTCGTCGAGCGGATCGCGCCGCCGCCGCTCGATCCGCTCGATTCGGCGGCGATCCTGGCGCGGCCGCTGCCGCCGGGCGCGCACGTGTGGGTGCAGCACGTGCTGATCGCGTGGAAGGACGTGCCGGCCGCCCGCCATCGTCCGCTCGATCGGCGCGCCCAGGGGCGGACCAAGGCCCAGGCCGACACGCTGGCCGTGGCGATCCTGGCCAAGGTCAAGGCCGGCGGCGACATGGCGGCGCTCATGAAGCGACACTCCGAGGACCCTGGCTCGTCGGGCACCGGCAAGGCCTACGAGGCCACCGAGGCCACGGCCTTCGTCGCGCCGTTCAAGGACCTGGCGCTGCGGCTCAAGGTCGGCGAGGCCGGCCTGGTCAAGACCGATTTCGGCTGGCACGTGATCAAGCGCGTGCCGCCGCCGCCGCCGGACCCGCTCGAGTCGACGGTGATCCTCGAACGCGCGCCGGTGGCCGCCTCGGCCAAGGTCAAGCACATCCTGCTGGGCTGGGACGCGGTCAACGCCGGCGACGCCCGCGCCACCAAGCGCACGCGCGCGCAGCTCGACCAGCTGGTCGCGCGCACGGTAGCGCGGCTCGGCGCCGGCGCCGTCTTCGAGACGTTGATGGCGGAGCTGTCCGAGGACGTGGGCAGCGCCGCCAGCGGCGAGAGCTACGACGTCACCCCCGACGCCGGCCTGGTGGGGCCGTTCAAGGACCTCGGCCTGCGGCTCAAGGTCGGCGAGGTCGGCGTGGTCAAGACCGGCTTCGGCATCCACATCGTCAAGCGCGTGCAGTAGCGCCGCCGCTCGATCGCCGCCGCCGGGCCGGCGATCCGGCCGCTTGACCGGCGCCGCCGGGCCGGCGATCCCGCCGCTCGATCGCCCCGCCGGCCGGCGCGGCCGCCGCTCGATCGGCGCCGCCGGGCCGGCGATCCCGCCGCTTGACCGGCGCCGCCCACCCACGCTACTTGGTCGACGTGGCCCGGTCGTCCCGCTTCCCGCACCGCCACCTGGTCGGCATCGCCGAGCTCGACGCCGCCGACATCGGCGCCGTCCTCGATCTGGCCGATCGCTACCAGACGGTGGCGGCCGAGCCGGTGAAGAAGCTGGCCACCTTGCGCGGCAAGACCGTCATCAACCTGTTCTTCGAGAACTCGACCCGGACGCGGACGTCGTTCGAGATCGCGGCCAAGCGGCTCAGCGCCGACGCGGTCAACATCACGCCGTCGTCGAGCTCGGCCAGCAAGGGCGAGACCTTGCTCGACACCGCCAAGAACCTCGACGCGATGGGCCCCGACGTGGTCGTGGTCCGCCACGCGATGGGCGGCGCGCCGCACCTGCTGGCCAAGGCGCTGCGGTGCGCGGTCGTCAACGCCGGCGACGGCCAGCACGAGCACCCGACCCAGGCGCTGCTCGACGCCGCGACCATGCGCCGGCACAAGGGCGCGGTCGAGGGGCTCGAGGTGGCGATCGTCGGCGACCTCGCGCACTCGCGGGTCGTGCGCTCGAACCTCCTGTGCCTGACCAAGCTGGGCGCGCGCGTGCGCCTGTGCGCGCCGTGGACGCTGATCCCGCCGGGGCTGACCGAGCTGGGCGGCGAGCTGACCCGCACGCGCAGCCGCGTGACCGCGCGGCTCGAGGATGCGCTCGACGGCGCCGACGTCGTGATGATGCTGCGGGTCCAGCACGAGCGCACCGCCGGCGAGGCGCCGCGGTTCGCCAACCCGCGCGAGTTCTCGCGCACCTACGGCCTGTCGGCGCGCACGCTCGCGTTCGCCAAGCCGGACGCGATCGTCATGCACCCGGGGCCGATCAACCGCGGGGTCGAGCTCGCGCCCGACGTCGCCGACAGCGGCCGCGCGGTCATCCTCGAGCAGGTGAGCTGGGGCGTGGCCGTCCGCATGGCCGTGCTCGAGCTCCTGGTCGGCGCCGCGGCCGGGGCCGCCGCGGCGTGAGCGCGCCGGCCTACGCCGTCCGGGTCCGCGGGGTCAGCAAGCGCTTCGGCAACCACACCGCGGTCGACGACGTCTCGTTCGACGTCCCGACCGGCGTCATCTACGGCGTGCTCGGGCCCAACGGCGCCGGCAAGTCGACCACGCTGCGCATGATGAACGACATCATCGCGCCCGACGCCGGCACGATCGAGCTGCTCGGCGGCCTGCGGCCCGGCGGCGACGCGGCGGCGCGGGTCGGGTTCCTGCCCGAGGAGCGCGGCCTGTACCCGCGCATGCCGGTCGGCGAGATGATCGCGTTCTTCGGGGAGCTGCGCGGGCTGACCGCGCGCGACGCCCGGGCCCGGGCCGGCGCCTGGCTCGAGCGCCTCGGCCTGGCGCAGTGGGACAAGAACAAGGTCGAGGATCTCAGCAAGGGCATGCAGCAGAAGGTGCAGTTCGCGGCCGCGCTGATCCACGAGCCCGAGCTGGTGATCCTCGACGAGCCGTGGAGCGGGCTCGATCCGATCAACGCCGACGTGCTGCGCGAGGTCGTGCACGAGCTGCGCGACGCCGGCAAGACCGTGCTGTTCTCGACCCACCTGATGGAGCAGGCCGAGAAGATCTGCGAGCACATCTTCATCATCGCGCGCGGCCGCACCGTCCTCGAGGGCAGGCTGGCCGACATCAAGCGGGCCGCCGCCGAGGAGCGCCGGGTCGCGCTCGAGTTCGCGACGCCCGCCGATCGCGCGCGCGCGGCCGCGGTGCTGGCCGACGCGGCGCTGGCCCGGGTCCGCGGCCCCGACGAGCCCGACGCGCTCGCCCTCGAGGTCGAGCTGGCGGCCGAGGTCGGCGCCCAGCGCCTGCTGGCCGCGCTGGTCGGGGTCGACGCCGCGCTGCGCCGGTTCGAGGTGGTGACGCCGTCGCTGCACGACATCTTCGTCGACCGGGTCGGGCGCGCCGCCGCCGAGGTGGCCGTGCGCGTCGACGGCGCCGCCTGACCTGCGGCCGCGGTCACACGTCGAGCGTGCCGCGGCCCAGCTCGATCGCGCCGCCGGTCACGTAGATCGCGCCGCCCGCGTCGACGTCGAGGCCCAGCCGCGACGGCCGCCCGGCGGCGTCGCCCTGGCGCAGCACCGCGGTCAGCGGCAGCGCCCCGCCGGTCGCCAGCCACCAGCCGCCGAGGTTGGCGCACGCCGAGCCGGTGGCCGGGTCCTCGAGCACCGCGCCGTTGCTGGTGAAGAAGAACCGCACGGTCCAGGTCGGCGTGCCCGGCGCCCACAGGTACGCCATGGCCTCGTCGCGCGCCGTCGAGTAGCCCCAGCGCTCGAGCAGCGCCGGCACTGGCCGGGCCGCGCGCACCTGCTCGGCGGCGCCGATCGGGATGACCAGCTGCTCGACGCCGGTCGACACCCACAGCGGCTCGGCGACGATCGCCTCGGCCGGCAGGCCGACCATCGCCGCCAGCTCGGCGCGGCTGGCCTCGACCGGGCGGGTCACCGGCGCCTGCGCGGCGCGCAGGGTCCAGGTGCCGTCGGCGCCGCGGGTGACCGGCACCAGCCCGGCCGCCATCTCGAGCACGACGCCGTCGCGCCCGGCGGCCACCACGCTCGCGGTGCCCAGGGTCGGGTGGCCCGCGAACGGCATCTCGAAGCCGGGCGTGAAGATCCGCACCCGCGCGTCGGCGCGCTCGCTCGGCAAGACGAAGGTGGTCTCGGACAGGTTGAGCTGACGGGCCAGCGCCTGCATCGTGCGATCGTCGAGCCCGCGCGCGTCCTCGAACACCGCCAGCGGGTTGCCGGACAGCCGGTCGCCATCGAGCGTGAACACGTTGATGATGCGGAACGCTTGCTTCATGGGGCGACTGTACCGGCTCCGGGCCGCAGGGGGCGGCACAGCCGACCGCGGGTCGGCCGGGACACCGACGCCGCGGCGGGCGTGTACAGTCCCGCCGATGTCCGCGCTGTCGATCGTCCGCGACCCGAGCTGCGCGCACGCCCGCGCGCGCGCCGCCGGCGAGGCGCGCCCGTGAGCGGCGTGCGGCGCGCGGGCCGCCCCGACTGGCTGGTGATCGCGCGCCGCGAGTTCCTCGAGCGCGTGCGCTCGCGGTGGTTCATCGTCGTGACCCTGCTGGGCCCGGTGCTGATGGTGGCGAGCATCGTCCTGCCGGCCGTGCTGAGCCGCGCGGTCGACAACAGCGCCCGGGTCCAGGTGGTCGATCGCAGCGCGCACCGCGACGTCGGGCCCGCGGTCGCGGCGGCGCTCGGCGCGCTGACCTGGAAGGCCGAGGTCGTGCCGGGCGCGACCGACGAGGCCGAGCTGCTGGGCCGCATCCGCGACGACCGGATCGACGGCTTCTTGATCATCCCGCCCGAGGCGCCCGCCGGCGGGCGGGTCGTGTACCAGGGGCGCAACGCCGCCAACGCGGTCGCGATGGCGGTGCTGCAGCAGGTCGTGACCCAGGTGACCCAGGCGCTGCGCGCGCGCGCCGCCGGCCTGCCCGACGATCAGCTCGCCGCGGTGCTCGCGCCGGTGCCGTTCAGCGCCACCCACACCACCGGCGAGGCCGGCGGTTCGTCGGGCCTGGCCGCGATGATCGTCGGCTACGCGGTCATGTTCGTGCTGTACATGGCGATCATCCTGTACGCGGTCAACGTCCTGCGCAGCGTCGTGCAGGAGAAGACCAACCGCGTGGTCGAGATCATGGTCGCGGCCGCCAAGCCGCGCGCGCTCATGCTGGGCAAGATCCTCGGCGTCGGCGCGGTCGGGCTGGTGCAGGTGTCGATCTGGGTCGCGATGGCGGTGCTGTCGATGAAGTTCCGCGGCCAGCTCCTGGGCGTGGTCGGGGTCGAGGCCGGCGGCTGGAGCGTGCCGCCGCTGCGCGCGGTCGACGTCGTCGTCGTGCTCGTGTACTTCGTCCTCGGCTACTTCTTCTACGCCGCCCTCTACGCCGCGCTCGGCGCGATGGTCAGCAACGATCAGGAGGCGCAGCAGGTCCAGACGCCGGTCGCGATGCTCCTGGTCGTGCCGGTCTTGTGCGTGCAGCTGGTGGCCGGCGATCCCCGCGGCACCGCGGCCCAGGTGCTGACGATGGTGCCGTTCAGCGCGCCGGTGCTGATGCCGATGCGCTGGCTGCTCGGCGGCGCCACCGGCGCCGAGCTGATCACCTCGATGGCGGTGCTGGCGGCGTCGACCTGGCTGGTCGCGATCGTCGCCGCGCGGATCTATCGGGTCGGGATCCTGATGTACGGCAAGCGCCCGAGCCTGCGCGAGCTGTGGCGCTGGGTGCGGCATTGAGCGAGGAGCGGGAGGCCATGGCCGAGCCGTGCGCGCGCTGCGCTGACCTCGACGCCGACCAGGTCGATCAGCTCGAGGTCGTCGGCGGGTCGGACAACCCGTGCTCGGACCCCTACGGCGAGCTGCGTCGGTGCGGCGCGTGCGGCGCGTGGTTCTGCTACACGCGCGATCACGACAACGAGATCGGCTACGTCGCCGCGTCGCCGACGCTCGGCCGGCTCGACCGCGCGCGCGCCCACGCGCTCGCGACCAAGGCGGCCGTGGTCGCGCGCCGCCAGCTCGATCACTTCGAGCAGGCCCAGGACGACTACGGTCGTCGCTGCGCCGCCGACTACACCGCCGAGCTCGCGCGCCTGAGCGAGGCCGTCGCCGCGCTGGCGCCGCCGGCGTCGGAGCCGTGCGTGAAGTGCGGCCACGATTTCGGCAAGCACCAGCTGCGCGGCTACGGCCAGCCGCCGATCGAGGGCTGGATGGTGTGCCCGGCCGAAGGCTGCGCGTGCTACCGCACCTGGTCCGGACCCGGCGGCAGCGCCGAGGGCGGCGAGGCCGCGTACCAGCGGTACCTGGCCGAGCGCGACGCCCCACCGAGTGAGCCCGGGCCGGCCCGGCGCGACGGCGGGTGACATCGCGCCGGGCGACGGGTACCGTCGGGCATGGCGAGCGCACGATCTACGACGGCGATCATCTGGAGCACCGTGGTGTCGGCCGGCGCGATGCTCGGCTCGAGCGGCTGCACCCGATCCACGGCCCCGACCACCCCGGCGCCGGCGGTGGCCGACGCGCCGCCGACCGAGCCCCCGGCCGAGCCCGCGCCGCCGCTCGAGCCGGTCGCCGAGGTCGAGCCGGTCGCCGAGGTCGAGCCGGTCGAGCCGGCCGCGCCCGTGGTGGTCGCGGTCCAGATCTCATCGACGCCGGCCGGCGCCAAGGTCTACCTCGGCGAGACGCTCCTGGGCGTCACCCCGATGATGGCCCAGCTCCCTCGCTCGGACGAGTCGGTGGCGGTGCGGGTCGAGCACGCGGGCTACGCCACCAAGGTGGTGGAGCTCCGGCCTGAGGCCGACGTCACCCTCGACGTCGCGCTGGTCGCGACCAAGCGCGTGCGCGGCATCAGCACCAAGAAGACCGGGCGCGGGTTCATCCTGAGCTGAGCCGCGTCGCGGGATCGTGACGGTCGTCGGTGGGTTGCGGCGCGGTCCCCGGTCGTGCACGGTGGTGGCCATGCGCGCCTGGCTCCCCGTGCTCGCGATCGCCGCGGCCTGCGGCAGCGGCGGCGGGCCGAGCACCTCGACCACGTCCGCGGGGCCGCGCGACGCCGGGCCCGCGGATGTCGCGCCGCCGGTGGCGCGTCCGGTCGACGCCGCCCCGCCGCCGCCGGTGGTCGCGCGCCCGCTCGCGGGGCCGTACCCGTCGCTCAAGGCCGCGGTCGCGGCCTGGGCGCCGGCGCCGAAGCGCTTCGCGGTGGTCACCCTGGCGACCACACCGGTCGGCGCGGCCGAGCTGGCGCTGGTGCGGGTCGACGACCGCGCCGCGCCCGCGGCGGCGTCGTGCGCGCTCGCGGTGCGGATCGCGCGCGCGACCTACCTGGGGCCCGGGTTCCTGTGTCAGGCCGATCGCTCCGACGAGCGCATCGGCACGGTCGCGACCGCCGGGGCCGCGCCCGGCGAGCTGTGGTTCACGGTCAGCTACCAGCGCGACGACGTCCCGGTGGTCGCGGTCGCGTACGCGCTCCAGTGCGACGTGACCAGCGCGCCGCCGGTGTGCACCGAGCCGCCGGCGATCGGCGGCGACAGCTTTGACTGCAGCAGCGTCGGGCCGCCCGGCTACTGCCCGTGACGGCGCGGCGCTCCGCCCACCGTTGACGCGTGCGCGCGGCCGTCGCGGCGCCGATCACGCGCGGACGAACGCGCGGACCCGGGCGAGGTCGCCGTGGACGATCGCGCCGTCGGCGACCGCGGTCAGCGCCGGCTTGGCGCGGTAGGCGACGCCGAACCCAGCCTGCGCCAGCATCGGCCGATCGTTGGCGCCGTCGCCGATGGCGACGGTCTGCGCCGGCGTGAGCTGGTAGCGCGCGGTCAGCTCGGCCACCACGAGGGCCTTGCGCGCCGCGGTCACGACCGGCCCGAGCACCTCGCCGGTGAGCTCGCCCGCGCGGATCTCGAGGGTGTTCGCGAACGCGTGAGCGAAGCCGAGCTGTGCGGCCAGCGCGTCGGCGGCGAACGTGAACCCGCCCGAGGCGATCGCGAACACGGCGCCGTCGGCCCGCAGCGCGGCCATCATCGCGACCAGGCCCGGCGACAGCGGCAGGTGCGCGGCCAGCTCGTCGAGCGCGTGGGCCGACAGCCCCGCCAGCGCGCGGACGCGCGACCGCAGGCTGGCCTCGAAGTCGAGCTCGCCGCGCATCGCGCGCTCGGTCACCGCCGCGACCTGATCGCCGACGCCGTGGCGGCGGGCCAGCTCGTCGATCACCTCGATCGCCAGGATCGTCGAGTCCATGTCCATCACGACCAGCGCCGGCGCCACGACCGGCAGCACGCGCACCGCGAGGTCGAGGCCGGGCGCGGCGACCGCGGTGGCGACCGCGTGGCGCAGCGCCACCGCGCCAGCGCGATCGGCCGCTGAGGCGCGGCAGGTCAGCACGAGCCCGTGCTGCTGATCGATCGTGAACGGATCGAGCTGCGCGACCGACCCGGCCGCGGCCTCGAGCGCGCGCGCGGTGGCGAGATCGATGGGCCGGTCGGCGACGGCGATGAGCTGGTACCCGGTCACGTCGCCCATATATATAGGAGCGGGCGCGGCGACGTGTAGGTGTGAGCAGGTGTCGAGTCGCTGTCGACGTTTGAACGCCAGGAATCCAGGTAACTATCTATAATCCAATGACAAGGCGGCTGGTCCGGCCATTGCTCTACCCGGGGACATGAAGTCGCTCCTGCTCGTCGCCCTCATCGCCCCGCTCACCACCGCGTGCGTCACGGACACCACCGATCGCACCCTGCGCCTGGCCGCCGCCGACGGCTCGGTCGAGCTCCCGCGCGACGAGCTGGCCTGGTCGGTCACGGGCGGCAGCGCCAGCGTCACCGCGCCCGCGGCCGTCGCGTACCCGTCACGCCTGACGATCAAGCTCGACATCCTGCGCGCGGTCGACGGCGGCGAGGTCGACGACGCGATCACCCTGGGCTCGATCGAGATCGTCGAGGGCTCGGCCTGTCGGCTGACCCGCGCGGCGCGCTGCGACGGCCGCGACTGCCTGGCCGAGGTCGAGCTGACCCAGCCGGGCGTGTGCCTGGTGCGCGCCCGGGCCGCGACCCCCGATGGCGAGGAGCTGGCGCAGTGCTGGTACCACGCCCACTGGGAGGGCGATCGCGCCGATCAGGCCGCGGTCGACGCGCTGATCGAGATGGCCGAGCAGCAGCGGGCGACGTGCGAGGACGCGCTGTGATCGTCGCCGGGCGCGCTCACGCCGACGCGAGCGCGGCCGCCAGCGCCTGGTAGGGGGCGGCGCGGAGGCCGACGGTGTCGTCGCCGGCGTCGGGGTCGGCCACCAGCTCGGCGAGCGTGGCGTCGAAGCCCTCGGGCACGAACAGGCGATCCCAGCCCAGCGCGCGGGGGCCCGCCGGCTTGTCGGCGATGCGGCCGTCGCACGTGCCGTGGAACAGCTCGACCGCGGCGTCGGCGCTGCGCCGGAGCGCGACGCACAGCACCAGCCGCACCGGCTTCTCGCGCCACCAGCGACAGAAGCGGTTCTCGTTCTCGGAGTCGAGCTCGAGGCGGAGGCTCTGGCCCTCCATGGTCAGCAGGTCGGTCGCCTCGGCGAAGCACGGGAAGCCGTGCTCGACCGCCATCACCATGTCGTGGGCGCGCCGCTCGGGATCGGGCGCGCTGGTCGAGTAGCCGGCCGGCAGGCCCGCGAGCTCGAACTGAAGTTCGGGTGCCGCGCGGCGGACCTCGGCTGCGCGGAGGTCGGTGCCGTCGATGAAGTGCGCGATCACGGGCGCATGGTCGCACGGGCGCCGTCGGGCTGCACGCGCCGCCGCGGTTTACATCGCCGCGACGGCGGACGATGATCGGCCGCATGCAGCGCACCCTGATCGTGGCCCTCGCCTGGGGGCTCGCCGCGTGCGGCTCGTCGCGGCCGCCCGCGCCGGAGGCGCCGCGTCGGAGCGCCAAGGAGGCCAAGGACGAGGCCCGCGGGCTGATCGACGAGGCCTACCGGGTCATGCGCAGCGGTACGCCCACCGACATGATGGGCCTCCTGGCGCCCGATCTGTTCTTCGTCGGTCCCGGGCCGGCCGACGTCGGTCTCGACCGCGCGGCGGTGCTCGAGCTCGCCGGCGGGCTGGTCGACGATCGCAAGAAGCACAAGCTCAAGTCGTTCGGCCTCGAGCTGTTCGCCGGTCCCGACGGCCGCACCGCCTACGCGTTCGATCAGCTCGAGTACGACGGCGTGGCGTTCGCGGTCACCGCGGTGGCGGCCGAGGTCGACGGCATCTGGCGGCTGACCACGATCGAGGTGGCCCGCGCGATCAGCAGCCGCAAGCTCGACACCGCGGTCGCGCCGGACCCGCTGCCGAAGTGGAGGCCCACCGACGATCACGACGCCGCCCACGCCGAGGCGCCGCGCGAGATGCTCGAGGCGATCGCGCTGGCGGCCGACGACCTCGACGATCGCCTGCGCCAGTACGGCAGGTCCGACGACGCCGCGTTCGTCGGCCCGTCGCCCGACGAGGTCAGCCTCGGCGGCAAGGCCATCGGCAAGCGCTGGAAGAAGCGCGCGCCGCGCTGGACGGTCGGGGAGGTCGTCGCCGGCGCGTCGCCCGACGGCGCGCTGGTCTGGGTGGTCGCCAGCGCGAGCAAGATCGAGCAGCCCGACGACCGCGACGACGATCGCGATCGCGACCGCGGCCGCAAGCGCAAGCGCAGGCCGGAGCCGGAGCCAGCGCCCGAGCCGGTCGAGGCGGCGCCCGCGACCGGCGGCCCGCCGCGCCGGCTGTTCGCGATCTATCGCGACGACGGCGGCGAGGCCGGCTGGGACCTCGCGGTCCTGCACGAGGCGGTCGTGGTCGCGCGCTGATCGCGGCGCGCGGCTCCCCGCGGCCCGCGGGTCACAGGTCGCGCGGCGCGCCGAGCCCGAGCAGCGCGCGGCCCGTGCTCGGCAGGACCCGGTCGCCGACCATGCGGTGGGTCAGCAGCACCTCGACGTCAGCGAGCGCCCGGGCCAGCGGCGATGTCCGGCCGGTGGCGGCGCCGCCGACGAGGTGGAAGGCGCCGCGCACGACGGCGGCGGCCTCGGCCGCCGCGTGGGCCGCGGCCAGGCGCAGCGCGCCCCGGGTCGCGTCGGCGATCGTCCCGGCCGCGGCCGCGGCCAGCGCGGCGTCGGCGGCGGACCGCGCGTAGGCGTGGGCGGCGTCGCGCCGCGCCACCAGCGTCGCGTAGGTCGCGAGCGCCGACGACGGCGGGCCGGCGTCGCCGCGGGGCGCGGTGAGCCGGGTCGCGGCCGCGGCCAGCGCGGCGCGCGCGAGCCCCAGGCCGACGCCGGCGATGCCCAGCGCGAGCAGCCCGAACAGCGGCACGCGCGCCAGCGGCTCATCGGGCCACGGCGCGCGCCCGAACACCGACGTCATCGCCGCGCGCGGCACGAGCGCGTCGTCGATCACCAGATCGTGGCTGCCGGTGCCGGCCAGGCCCATCGGATCCCAGGTGTCGACGACGCTCACCCCGGCGGTGTCGATCGGCAGCGCGCACACGACGTGCGCCGGCGGCGTGCCGGTCAGCGCGCCGACCATGACCCAGGTGGCGTGGCGGCAGCCCGAGGCGTAGGGCCAGCGGCCGCGCAGGCGGACGTGGTCGCCGTCGACGACGGCCTGGCCGCTGGGCGCGAACACCCCGGCCAGGAGCGGCGTCGTCGGGCCGCGCCAGATCGCGCGCGCGGTCGCCTCCTCGAGGTAGCCGGCGAGCAAGGTCGAGGTCGACGCGGTCATCACCACCCACGCGGTCGCGGCGTCACCCTCGGCCAGCGCCGCCAGCACGTCGACGTAGGTGGCGGGGGGCACCGCGGCGCCGTCGAGCGCGGCCGGCAGCAGCAACCGCAGGAACCCGCCCGCGTGCAGCGCCGCGACCACCGGCGCCGCCAGCTGGCGCTCGCGGACGTGGGCGTCGGTGTGCGCGGCGAGGGTCGGGGCCAGCGCGCGGGCGGCGACGACGAGCGAGTGGTCCATCCGATGCTGGTACCACGTCGCCCGTGGTGGCGCCCACACCCTCGGCCCGACGCGCCGACGTACACTGCGCCGATGAGGATCTTCGCGTGTGTGTCCGGTCTGGCGGTGGTGGTCCTGACGTGCGCGACCGCGGCGTGCGGCTCGGACGCGTCGGCCGTCGACGCCACCACCGAGGCCGACGCGCCGAGCGTGTGCGCGCCGGCCTGCGGCGCCCACGCCGAGTGCGTCGCCAGCGCCTGCGTCTGCAGCGCCGGCTACATGGGTGACGGCCAGGCCTGCGCCGACATCGACGAGTGCGCGACCGGCAACGGCGGCTGCGCGGTCGACGCCGACTGCGCCAACACCGACGGCGCGCGGACGTGCGCGTGTCGGCCGGGCTTCGTCGGCGACGGCGTCGACTGCAACCCGGTGTGGCAGCGCGTGGCGGCGTTCCCGGCCGTCACCTACGACGCCGGCTCCCAGCAGCTGAGCGCCGCGATCGGCGCGCGCCTGTTCTTCGCGATCGACGGCAACGACGCGAGCTCGCTGTTCCGGTCGTTCGACACGGTCACGCACGCGCTGTCGGGCCCGCTGAGCGCGACCCCGGGCGAGTTCTGCGCCTGCGGGCTCGCCCAGGTCATCGTCAGCGACGGCGCCGCGCTGTTCATGTTCGGCAACCAGGGCAACCGCTACGACCCGGCGGCCGACGCCTGGACGCCGCTGGCAAGCTACGACGGTCAGCTCGGTCGCGGCGACGCCGGCGGCGCGTTCGATCCCACCACGGGCACGTTCGTCGTCGTCGGCGGTCGCGACGGCGCCGGCGCGTACCAGGGCTCGGCGATCCGGCTGACGACCGCCGGCGCGATCACGGCCGAGGCGGGCGCGGCCGCGGTCGAGCTCCGCGAGCCGCTCGCGTACGTCACGCCCACCGGCTCGATCCTGTACGTCGCGGGCGGGCTCGCCAGCGACAATAGCGCGCGCCGCCTGTTCCGCCACACGCTCGGCACCTCGACCTGGGAGGCGCTGGCCGACGCGCCGGCCGACCTGTTCCCGGGCCGCGGCATCGGCCTGTACACGCCGACGCTGCTCTACGCCGCCACTGACACCGGCGTGTACCTGTACGACACCGGCACCAACGCGTGGCGACCCGATCCGGTCGTGCCGCCGCCGGGCTTCCAGCGCGCGCTCACCGCCGCCGGCTCGGTCTGGGCCATCAGCAGCAGCGCCGCGACCGGCGTCGAGATCTACCAGCTGCGCGCGATCGAGTGACGGCCGGCGCCGTGGCGCTGGCACTTCCGCGGCCCAGGCGCCGCTCGCGCTCGAGGTGCCGTGCGCGGTGAGCGCCCGCCCCCGCGCCGTGTGACGGCTTTGCGGCACGATCGCCGGCGCGGCGTCATCGTGATGTCACGTCGCAGCGATCACCTCGTGTGATGTCACGAACCCGGCACGAACCGGCCGGGGCTTCGTCACCGAGCGGCGCCATGGTGGCCCTCGATGTTCGGAGGCTTTGAACAGGCCAAGGATGGCAAGGCCCGCAAGCGCTGGTTCGCCTCGGCGGGCACGTCGCTGGGCGTCTACGTCGTCGTCGGCATCGGCCTCGTCATCCTCGCCAAGCAGACCGTGGCGCGGGCCAAGGAGGAGCCGCCGATCGACGTCACCTTCCGCGCCGCGCCCGACGTGCCCGAGGTCAAGGACGACGCGCCGCCGCCGCCGCCGCCGCCGCCGACCAACCGGCCCAAGGTCAAGCGCCCCGGCAAGGTCGCGCCGAGCGCCCCGGTCGACATCCCCGACGCGCGCCCCGACGAGGGCACGCCGACCGGCGCGATCGAGACCGGCGCCGCCGAGGAGTACGGCGACGGCGACGGCGAGGTCGGTGAGCCGCGGACGCCACCGCCGCCACCGCCGCCACCGCCGCCGCCACCGCCACCGCCGCCGCCGCCGCCACCCCCGGTCGACGAGGCCGAGGTCGTGGTCGCGCCGGTGCCGCTCACCGGCAACGCGCGGCCGGCGTTCCCCGAGGAGGCGCGCAAGAAGGGCCTGCAGGGCGACGTCATCCTGAAGGTGCGCATCTCCGCGACCGGCGAGGTCGTCGACGTCCAGCTGATCCGCGGCGACGAGCCGTTCGCCTCGGTCGCGATGGCGGCGGTGCGGACGTGGCGCTACCGCCCGGCCCTCATCGACGGCAAGCCCAGCGCGTTCACCCGCCGCGTCCAGATCCCATTCCGCATCCGCCGCTAGCCCAGGCCCCAGGAGTCGATCATGAGCTTCAACCTCGCAGATGTCTTCAAGCACATGCAGCCCTTCGCCATGGCGATCGTCGCCGTGCTGCTGCTCATGGCGATGGCCGCGCTGTCGGTCTTCGTCGAGCGGATCTGGGTGTTCTTCAAGTCGCGCCGCATGGCCAAGCGCTTCGGCGCCGCGGCCGCGGGCGCGCTCGACCGCCGCGATCTGGCGGGGCTGATCAAGCTGTCCGATCAGTACGACGGCTGCCACCTGGCGACCATGCTCACCGCCGGCACCCGCACCTACCTCGGCGCGCTCGCCAAGCCCGGCGAGCTCGATCCGGTCGAGCTGACCCGGCGCGAGCTGACCCGCCAGGCCGACGCGGTGTCGGCCGACGTCCGACGCGGCATGAGCATCCTGGCCTCGGTCGGGTCGGTGGCGCCGTTCGTCGGCCTGCTCGGCACGGTCATCGGCATCATCGGCGCGTTCCAGGGCATCGCCGCCGAGGGCTCGGGCGGCCTGGGCGCGGTCTCGGCCGGCATCTCCGAGGCGCTCGTCGTCACCGCGATCGGCCTGGTCGTGGCGATCCCGTCGGTGCTCGCGTTCAACTCGCTGTCGAGCCGCGCCGACAACCTGCTGCTGGCGCTCGACCAGTCGCGCGGCGAGTTCATCGACTACCTCGAGAACCAGGGCAGCGCCGACGTCGGCGGCGGCCTGCGGGCGCCGCGCACCGACGACGCCCACCGGCCGCTCACCGTGGAGGCTCGCGCCAGTGCGTCGGCCTGAGGGTCCGAAGCCCGACATCAACGTCACCCCGCTGGTCGACGTCGTCCTCGTGCTGCTGATCATCTTCATGGTCGTGATCCCGCAGATGGAGGCGGGCGCCACCGTCAACGTGCCGGGCGCCGCCAACCCCGACGCGCAGACCGATCTCAAGAACCCGCCGATCACGCTGTCGATGACCGCGGCCGGGGGCCTGTACCTCGAGAAGCGCGGCGTCACGCGCGACGAGCTGATGCCGCTCTTGCGCCAGGCCCGCGCGGCGTCGCCGCGGAGCAAGCTCGTGCTCAAGGGCGACCGCGCGGTCAGCTACGGCGCGATGCGCGCGCTGTTCCGCGAGTGTCAGGGCATCGGCTTCCCCGGCGTGTCGCTGCAGGTCGGCGACAAGAGCAGCGGGGAGAGCTGAGCCATGGCCGTCGAACTCAACGTCGGTGGCGGCAAGGGCCGGCGCAGCAACGTGCGCCCGTCGATGAACGTGACGCCGCTGGTCGACGTCGTGCTCGTGCTGTTGATCATCTTCATGGTCATCGCGCCGATGATGGTCAAGCAGTTCTGGTTGCACGTCCCCAAGAAGGAGGCGGCGACCAACCCCGAGGCGCAGGCGCCCAGCGACGGCCCGGTGCCGGTGGTCGTCACCGTCCGCGCCGACCGCTCGGTGTGGATCAACAAGGACCGGGTCGAGATCGCCGCGCTCGGCGATCGGCTCCAGCGCATCTTCGCCGCGCGCACCGACCGGCTGGTGTTCTTCGACGCCGAGGACGCCGTGCCCTACGGCGAGGCGATGCGCGTGCTCGACGCCGCGCGGGGCGGCGGCGCGGCGAACATCGCGGTCCTCACGGACGCGGTCCGTTGAACCGTCGCCGCGGTGGCGCGCGCGATCGCCGGGCGCGTCGGGGGGCGTCGGGGCGCGTCGGGGCGCGTCGGGCGCCCGCGTCGCGGGCGTTCGCTTCGTGTCGCAACCGAACCGAGATCGAGGCCGAGATCGAGATCGAGATCGAAGCCGAGATCGAGATCGTCATTCATCCCGCGACCCGGAGAGGTTGCTCGTTCGTTGCGAGCGCGCCACCGAGCCACGACCTGTCTGCCATTAGCTGGCCTCACCATGCGCCCTGACTCGCCGATGCGCTCCCGCTGTCCTCATCTGCGCGTGTTCCTGCTCGCCGCCGCGCTCGGCGGCGGTGCGGCGGTCGCGTCGGCGCAGCCGCTCACGACGCCGGGCCCGGATGCGACGCAGGCCCCGACGCCGGCTCCGGTTCCGCGCACGCCTCCGGTTCCGGCTCCGACTCCGGATCCAGGTCCGGACGCGGTACCGGCTCCGACTCCGGCTCCGACTCCGGATCCAGTTCCGGACGCGGTACCGGCTCCGGCTCCGGTACCGCTCCTCCGGCTCCGGCTCCGGCTCCGGATCCCGACACGACTCCGGCGCCGCTCCCCGATCCCGGCGCCGCGCCCGACCCGGCCCCCACGCTCGACGAGCCCGTCGAGCTCCCGGCGGCCAGCGTCGGCGTGCGCGGCACGGCCATCGACGCCGAGACCGGCACGCCGCTGCCGGGCGTGACCATCGCGGTCGTCGGCGGGGCCGGGCAGGTCGCGACCACCGACGACGACGGGCGCTTCACGCTGCCGCTGCCGCGCGGGACCTACGTGCTGCGGGTCCGCGCCGAGCTGTACCAGGTGCGCCGGATCCGTGGCGTCGTGGTCCGCGGCGGGCTCACCCAGCTCGACCTCAAGCTCCGGCTCGACGACGCCGCGGTCGAGGAGGTCGTGATCGAGGCCGAGCCCGATCGCAAGAGCGAGGCCGCCAACCTGCAAGAGCGCAAGCGCTCGGCGGTGGTCCAGGACGCCGTCAGCGCCCAGGAGATCAGCCGCAGCCCTGACTCCAGCGCCGGCGACGCGGTCAAGCGCGTGGTCTCGGCCACCGTCGTCGGCGGCCGCTACGTGTTCGTGCGCGGCCTCGGCGGGCGCTACTCGACCACGCTGCTCAACGGCGTGGTCTTGCCCAGCCCGGATCCCGACTCGACCGCGGTGCCGCTCGATCTGTTCCCGGCGTCGCTGATCGCCAACCTCACCGTCGTGAAGAGCTACACGCCGGACCTGCCGGGCGCGTTCGCCGGCGGCGATCTGGTGATCAAGACCAACACCTATCCGCAGGACTTCGAGGTCAAGGCCAAGGTCTCGCTGTCCGGTGACAGCGTCTCGACCGGCAACGACCGGCTCGACTACGCCGGCGGCGGCACCGACTTCCTGGCGTTCGACGACGGCGGCCGCGCGCTGCCGTCGCTGGTGCCGACCGACCGGCCGCTGCGCGTCGGGACCAACGGCGTCGACGCCGCCACCGCCGAGCGGGTCGGCGAGACCTTCCAGAACGTCTGGAACACGTCGGCCCGGAGCGTGCTGCCCAACCTCGGCCTCGGCGCTCAGGTGGGCGACAGCTTCGCCGACCGCTGCGAGCGGAAGTACGGCTACCTGGCCACGTTCAACTACGGCTACAAGCAGGGCATCCAGGACGGCGAGGTCGCGGCCCTGCGCATCTCCGAGGGCGCGCTCGGCGTGCGCCAGCGCCTGGCCAGCCGGATCGGCACCGCGACGGCCTCGCTCGGCGGGCTGCTCAACGCCGGGGTCGAGCTGACGCCCGATCACGCGATCGACCTGCTCACGCTCTACACCCGCACCGCCGACGATCGCACCCAGGAGGTGTCGGGCTTCTCCGAGGCCGACGACGGCGAGGTGCTGGCGCGTCGGATGCAGTTCGTGACCCGCGCGATGAGCTTCACGCAGCTCACCGGGCGCCACACCCTGCCGAGCCTGCGCCGCTCGACGCTCGACTGGGAGGCCAACGTCGCGGTGATCGATCGCGACGAGCCCGACACGCGCGACATCGAGTACGACCTGCTCGACGACGGGCGCCGCCGGTTCCAGAACGGGCCGGGCAGCGCCGAGCACTTCTTCTCGCACCTCGACGACACCACCGGCGGCGGCGGGGTGACCGCGACCGTGCCGCTGGGCCCGGTCGAGCTCCGGGTCGGCGGGCTGGCGCAGTGGTCGAAGCGCCACTTCGCGGCCCGGCGCTTCCGGTTCGGCCTGCTCGGGAGCGCCGATCCGTCGGTGGTCTTCCTCGACCCCGAGCAGATGCTGTCGGCCGAGCACATCGGCCCCGACTTCCGGATCGAGGAGCGCACGCTCCAGGCCGACACCTACGACGCGTCGACCTCGCAGCTCGCGGGCTTCGCGATGGCCGACGTCACGCGGTTCGAGCCGCTGCGGATCGTCGGCGGGCTCCGCTACGAGACCGGCACGCTGGCGCTCACGCCCGGCAGCCCCTACGCCATCACCCAGCAGCCCGAGCCCGGGATCGATCGCGCCGACAGCCACGTCATGCCGGCCGTGAACGTGATCTACGCCGTGTCCGACCGCATGAACCTGCGCGCCGGCTACAGCTTCACCGTCGCCCGGCCGCAGCTGCGCGAGCTGGCGCCGTTCCTGTTCTTCGACTTCGCGCGGCGGCGCGCGGTGTCCGGCAACGTCGACCTCGTCGACACCCGCATCCACAACGGCGATCTGCGCTGGGAGTGGTTCCCGGCCGAGCGCTCGGTGCTGGCCGCGAGCGCGTTCGTGAAGCAGTTCCGCGATCCGATCGAGAGCGTCATCGTCAACGTCGCGCAGGGCGACCTCAGCTTCGCCAACGCCGCGGGCGCGTCGCTCAAGGGCGTCGAGCTCGAGGCCCGGGGCAGCCTGGACCTGCTCCACCCGAGCCTCGCGGCGTTCCGGGCCACGGGCAACCTGACGTTGATCGACTCGCAGATCGAGCTCGGGCCCGAGGCCGCGGCGCAGACCAACCAGCGGCGGCCGCTCCAGGGCCAGTCGAGCTACGTGGTCAACCTCGACCTGGGTTGGGAGCGCAAGGCAACTGGCACCGACGTGTCACTCCTCTACAACGTGTTCGGCGAACGCATCGCCGAAGTTGGCGTCGAGGGTCTGCCCGACGTGTACGAGCAGCCGTTCCACCGCCTCGATCTGTCGGCCAGCCAGGCGCTGCCGCAGCACCTCAAGCTCAAGTTCGCCGCCACCAACCTCCTGAATCAGGACGTGGTCGTCCAGCAGGGCGAGTTCGCCGTCCAGAAATACCGCCCGGGCGTCGCCGTCAGCGCCGCCCTCGAGTGGTCGCCGTAACCGAAAGGATCTCGTTATGTCCAAGCAGCTCTGGTTCTCTGTCGCGGCCGCCGTCGGCCTCGCCGCCTGCGGCGGTGACGACTCGTCCACCACGATCGACGCGCCGGTCGGCATCGACGCCACCGAGACGACCGACGGCACGCCCTTGCCGACCCGGGTCGACGTGACCGGCGAGATCGCCGCGGACACCACGTGGACCGCCGACCACATCTACGTCCTGAAGACGCACATCTTCGTGCGCGGGGGCACGCTCACGATCGAGGCCGGCACCCGGATCGAGGGCGACAACGGCTCGTCGCTGGTGATCACCAACGGCGGCAAGATCGACGTGCGCGGCTCGGCCACGGCGCCGGTCGTGATGACCAGCTCGCAGCCGGTCGGCTCGCGCAACCCCGGCGACTGGGGCGGCCTGGTGCTGCTCGGCACCGCGCCGATCAACGTCACCGGCGGCACCGCCCAGATCGAGGGCTTCCCGGCCGGCACGTCGGGCACCGACTACGGCGGCGCCAACGCCGCCCACGACTGCGGCAAGCTCAACTACCTGCGCGTCGAGTTCGGCGGCTTCGAGCTGGCGCCCAACAACGAGCTCAACGGCCTGACGCTGGGCGCGTGCGGCTCGGCCACCGTGGTCGACCACGTCCAGGTCCACAAGGGCTCGGACGACGGCATCGAGATCTTCGGTGGCAGCGTCAACGTCAAGCACCTCGTCATCACCCAGGGCCTCGACGACGGCCTCGACTGGGACTACGGCTGGATCGGCAAGGCCCAGTTCGTCGTGATCCAGAAGTCGACCGGGTCGAACCAGGGCTTCGAGGCCGACAACAACGGCAACGCCAACGACGCGCTGCCGCGCTCGGCGCCGACCATCTACAACCTCAGCATCATCGGCTCGGGCGTGGCGCCCGGCGGCGCGCTGCAGGTCCAGAAGGGCATGCACCTGCGCCGCGGCACCGCCGGTCGCATCTCCAACGCGATCGTGATGTCCGAGGCCGACTTCCCGATCGACATCGACGGCGCCTCGACCGTGGCCCAGGTGACCGCCGGCGCGCTGTTCGTGAAGAACAGCATCTTCTTCGGAAACGGCAACCAGGCGACCTGGCAGGACTCGACCGACAACGACGGCGGCCTGGTCGAGCGCGATCTGTTCGTGACCAACGAGGCCAGCAACCGCGAGAGCGACCCGCTCCTGCCGATGGCGCGGAGCCAGACCGCGCCGACCTTCAAGCCCGGCGACGGCTCGCCGGCGCTGGTGCCGGCCAACGCCGCGACGCCGCCCAACGACGGGTTCTTCGATGCGACCGCCACCTTCGTCGGTGCCGTCGGCGCCACCGACTGGACCACCGGGTGGACGGCGTTCCCCGCCAACTGACCTCGGTCGCCGCGACGCGGTCGTCGGGGCCCGCTCGGATCGTCGTGGCGCTCGCGCTGGGCCCGGGCGATCCGCCAGCGCTCGACGAGCTGGTCGCGACGCTTGCCCGCGAGTCGATCGACGTCGCGGTCGTGTCGCTGGCGACGGCGCTCGCCGAGCCGGCCGCGGTCGGGGCCGTGCTCGTCGCCTGGGCGCCGAGCGGGCTCGGGGCCCTGACCTTCGATGAGCTGGTGGCGTGGGGGCACCGCGTGCAGCCGCCGGCCGGGTTGATCGCGGGCATCGCCGACCGCGACGTCGCCGCGGCCGAGGCGGCGCTGCGGGCGGGGTTCGACGACGCGGTCGGCGTCGGGTGCTCGCCGCGCGAGCTGGCGGCGCGCATCCGCGCGGTCCACCGGCGCGTGGTGCGGGCGCCGGCCCAGGCCGCGGCCGGCGCGGCGCGGCGGCTCACGCACCGGACCCTGGTGCTCGATCCCGACAGCTGCGAGCTGTGGCTCGACGGGCGCGCGGTCGCGTTGACCCTGACCGAGTTCACGATGCTGGTCGCGCTGGTGCGCGCCCGCGGCGGCGTGCTCAGCCGGGCCGAGCTGCTCGATCAGGCCTGGGGCGGCGACAGCCTCGAGGTCGGCGAGCGCGCGGTCGACAACGTGGTCCTGCGCCTGCGCCGGAAGGTCGGCCGCCCCGAGCTGGTCCAGACCGTGCGCGGCATCGGCTTCCGCCTCGGTCCGATCGACGAGCCCGACGGCGAGTAGCGGCGAGCTGCGACCAGCGCGGCCCGCGCGACCTGAGCGGCGCGCTCGTCGCGCTGCGCGGTCGAGCCCCGACGCCACGCGGCGGGATCCTCGCGTCTCACAGCTCCACGCGTCGCCGCGGCGCTCACGTCGTCGGCGCGGCCACCGGCGCGCACGCGTACAGCGCGCGGCACAGCGCCAGCGCGCGCGGCGACCGCACCCGCCAGTCGAGCCGGTTCATCACGTAGCCGATCGCCAGCTCGCGCACCGGATCGCACCAGCCGAGCGCGCCGCCCATGCCGGGGTGGCCGAACGCCTCGCCGTGCGGCGAGAACACCCCGGCGTCCTCCTTCACGAAGCCGCGGGTCCAGCCCATCGGCCGCTGCAGCACGAGGTCGCGCTCGGCCCAGCTCTCCCGCGCGCGCAGCGGCGTGAGCGTCGCGGCGTCGACGTACGTCCGGCCGAACCCGACGCCGCCGCTCGCGAACGGGACGTAGGCGCGGGCCAGGCCGTGGGCGCTCGCGGTCGCCGACGCCCACGCCAGCGCGGCGCGCCGCACCGGGATGGTGTCGTAGACCGCGATCCCGGCCGGGCCGGTCTTCGGGTTGAGGAACGCCGCGCGCGGCCACGAGCCCGGGCGCAGCACCGCGCGCGCGAGCCGGCCCTCGGTCGAGCGCCCCAGCGCCGCCCGCAGCATGTGGCCCAGACGGGCGCCGTTGCTCGGCGGGTACAGCGTCGCGATCCGATCGTCGACCTCGGCCGGCGTGCCCAGGTCGACGTCGGCGCCGAGCGGCGTGAACAGCTCGCGGCGCAGGAACCCGCCGAGGTCGTCGCCGGTCAGGCGCTCGAACAGCTCGCGCGCGTACATGCCCCAGGTGATCGCGTGGTAGCCCTGGCGGGTGCCCGGCGCCCACGCCGGCCGTTGCTGCTCGAGGGCGCGCACCACGCGCTCCTTGCGCTCGGGCCGAACGCAGTCGTCCAGGGTCAGCGGCTGATCGAGGCCGAGCAGCCCGGCGCGGTGGTCGACGAGCGTCCGGATCGTGATCGCGTCCTTGCCCGCGGCCGCGAACCCGGGCCAGGCGGCCGCGACCGGCGCGTCCCAGTCGAGCACGCCGCGATCGGCGAGCATCGTCAGGGCCATCGCCGCGAGGCCCTTGGTCACCGAGAACACCACGGTCCGCGTGTCGCGGGCCCAGGGGCGATCGCCCGCGACGTCGGCGCGGCCGCCCCACAGATCGACCACGCACCGGCCGCGGTGGTAGACCGCGAACCCCGCGCCGAGCTCCGAGCCGTCGGCGAGCTGGGCCGCGAAGCGCTCGGCCACCGGCGCGAAGCCGTCGGCGTAGCCGCCGCCGCACGGCGCCGGCGCAGGGTTGGCGAGCTGCTCCATGCTCGCGACAGTAGCGCGCGCCGGGTCGACGCGCGCGGGCCGCTGGCGCTGCCTGCGGTTCCTGACCCGGGACGAGGGCCAGGCCCTGGTCGCGCGCACGCTCGGGTACCCGCGTCTCGACGAGACGTTCGAGCACATGACCTGACCCGAGCCTCCGCGGGCCGGTCGCCAGGCCTGCGCCGTCTGCTCGAACATCGCCGGCGCGCGTCCGCCGCGTCGAGCCCGCCCCTCGTGTGCGCGGGCCTGACGCGGACGATCACGCCGCGGCGCGGCGGCGGCGGCGGGCGATCAGCAGGCCGACGACCGCGCCGAGCCCGAGCGAGCCGAGCCAGGGGCTGCGCCCGCCGCGGTCGACCGCGCAGCAGCCGCCGCCGTCGTCGCCGCCGGCGTCGTCGAGGACGCAGACGCCCTCCTGACCGGCGCCGGCCGAGCAGCTGAGCCCGGTGGGGCACAGATCGTTGGGCGGGCCGAAGCACGACTGCGTGCAGTACGAGCGACCGTCGACGTCCTCGCACAGCTGCGACAGGCACTCCTGGTCGTAGGTGCAGGCCGCGCCCAGCGCCACGCTCGGCGGTGCCCAGAAGCACTTGCCGGCCTCGCACTGCTGGCCGACCAGGCAGGCGTCGGGGCTGGCGCACGGCGCGCCCTCGGTGACCGTCACCGCGGCCCGCGCGCACACGCCGGTGTCGCCGCAGGCCTCGACCTCGATGTCCATCACGCCCGGCGGGACCTCGGCCGGCAGGTTCAACGTGTACGGCGAGGTCTTGTTGAACACGCCCGGCGCCGTGAGCCACGACCAGCCGTTGACGAAGACCTCGAGCGAGTTGAGGCCGCGGCGGTCGAGGGCCTCGACGAACAGCGACCACCCCGCGGCCACCGGGCCCGGCGCGGGCAGCGTGATGCTGACCATCGGCGGCGGCACGTCGGCGCCCGTGCCGACGTTGCGGCGCAGGATCTGGTGGGTGTTGCTGGTCGCGCCGCCGCACTGGCACGGGACCGCCGCGTCGGTGCCGCACCGCATCGGCAGGTTGCGGAAGAACTTCTGCCCGCAGTTCGAGATGTAGGTCATCGGATCGGAGCACTCGAACACGTGCTCGAGGCCGTAGATGTGCCCGGCCTCGTGGGCCACGGTCGCGCACAGCTCGATCACGTCGTTGGCGTGCGAGTTGGCGAACGCGTAGCCGATCCAGAACCCGCCCTGGGAGCAGTCGCCGGTCGCCGGCGCGATGCCGAGGAGCGTGCCGCCCTGCGGCTCGTCCAGGCCGATGTCGGCGGCGTGCCCGGCCACGACCATCTCGATGTGGCCGACGCCGGCCGCCGGCGGCTCGGTCACGACCTCGACGCCGTACGGCAGGTAGGTGTCGCGGACGCAGGCCACGACCGCGTCCCAGGTGGCGTCGCCGTGCATGAACGGCGGCACCGTCGAGTCCAGGCGCGCGATCGACGACACGTTGCTGGCCGAGCTGTCGCTGGCCCGGCTGCCGGCGGTGATCGCGCAGCCGGTGGCGCAGCGGTTGAGGTAGAGGATGTCGGTGGCCTGCGCGTTGTAGACGTTGGGCCGGTAGCCGGCGTCGCCGGGCTGGGGCCGGCCGATGATCACGACGTCGTCGTGCGAGATCGGCCCGGCGGCCGCGGTGACGACGGAGCAGGCGAGGATAGCGGCGACGACGGACCAGCGCATGCGGCACCGTAGCGACTCCCGGGCGCCCTGTCAGGACCAACCCGCCGATCGCCCCGCGGCGATTCGGCGCGGGCCGCTCATTGGGGCGGGCCGCCGGCGCCGGCCCAGATCGGGTCACGGCCATGGCGTCGAGGAGCGTGGCCACGCTGGACGGCGCGCGGCTCCAGAGCGCCGTCCAGGTCCGCAGGGCGTGGGGCCTGACCTGCCCGGTGCAGACCGCGTACTGGATGGCGCCGCTCCAGCCCTGGGACGCGCCCCAGCTGCCCCAGGTCACCGGCAGCGCGACATGGCAGCTGCAACGGCCGCACCTGCGGGGCGAGCGCGGGTCCGCCTCGCCCCTGGAGCGGGCCGCGCGCATCGATCGGCTCCACGTCATGCGCCACGCCGGCAAGACCCTGGTCGCCCCCTCGACGCCGTGGACGGATCGCCATCACCCGGTCGGAGCACTGGTGCCCGGCACCAGCCTGACCTGGCGACATGCCTCCCTGGAACTTCAGCGGCGCGTTCGCCCCGCCGCCCGGGTCACCACGGCGCGCGGTACATGACGTCCGAGCGCAGCACGTACTTGACGCCGGCCTCGACCGGCGCGCCCTCGTGCAGGAGCGCGTGCTGGAACCACACCGCGGCGCCGCGCGCGGGCGTGACCTCGACGCGATGCTCGAGGAAGTTGGTGGCGCCGCCGGCGCAACCCTCGTCGAGATAGAGGAGGAACGTCAGCTGGCTGCGCTCGTCGGGGCCGCGGATGAACGCGCCGTCGTAGTGCGGCGCGAACCGCTGGCCGGGCGTGTAGCGGTAGCCGCGGAACCGCTCGTTGAGGCCGACCGGGTGCATCTCGCACAAGGTCGGCGGCACCAGCGGCGCGAGGCGCGCGTAGAGCCGCGCGGCCAGCTCGACGTCGTCGAACATGACCCGCGCGTTGTTGCGCACGTCCGGGCGCATCTCGAAGCCGCGCCCGGTCGTGATCGGCGCGACGTCGGGGCCGAGCGCCTCGATCCGCGCGATCAGGGCCGCGCACTCGTCGGCGCTGGCGAACTCGGCGATGCGCGCGACCAGCGGCGCGCCGCCGTCGAGGCGATCGCCGTCGAGGTAGGGCCGCGGGAAGCCGGGGACCAGGATGTCGAGCTGCATTCCGTTAGTGTAACTGGTACAATAATAGAAGCAAGTGTCGGTCGCCGCCGGTCGCCGCCGGGGTCACGGCCGCGGCATCGGGTTGGCGCAGGTCTCGACCACGCGCTCGAACCGGAACGGCTCCTCGAGCACCTCGATCGCGCTGACGTCGGTGACGCCGAGATCGGCGGCGATCCTGGGCTCGGGCGGCGACGGCTGGCCGCAGCCATAGCCGCACGAGTCGACCTCGAGCGTGTAGGTCTTGATCGTCGGCTGCAGGCGCACCACGGCGACCTGGCCGTCGGGGCGCTGGAGGTAGACGTAGCCGATGCCGACCTCGCAGCCGCACGAGTCCCCGGCGGCGCAGGTGGGGCCGGCGAACGCGAGCGTGCCGCTCGGTAGACGGAAGAGCGCGTCGCCGGGGCCGGCGCCGGTCGCGCGGTCAGCCAGGGGCTCCGGCGTCGGCGGCGGTTGATCTTCGAGCGACGGCGGGTGGCCGCCGAAGCGATCGGGATCGTCGACGCCGACGGTCGCGGGCTGGAACGGCGCGCCGCCGAAGCGGGCCTGGGCCCGGGCGACCGCGGCGTCGTAGGCGCCGGTGTTGTGGCGGCTGACCTCCGCGGGCGACGGGGGCGAGCCACAGGCGGCGAGGGCGAGGAGCACGAGCGCGATGCGCATGGCCTGTCAACGTCGCGGGCCGGCGCCGCTTACGGTCACCGCGGCGGTACCCGCCCCGACGTCCGCGCCCGGCCGTGCGGTACCATCGCGACATGTCGATCTCGTTCTTCGAGAAGCTCATGCAGGAGGAGTCCGAGTGGAATGACGAGCGGCGGCTCATCGACGCCGGCGCCCGCGCCGATCGCGCGCTGGCGGTCGCCAACGAGCACGCGCTCGACGCGACGCTGGCGACCGAGCGCCTCGAGCAGCGCCTCGCCGCCCAGACCCGGCAGCTCAAGACCCTGCGCGCCGTGGTCGGCGTGCTCACGACGATGCTCAAGGACAGCGGCGCGCTCGACGGCGACATGCTCGACATCCGGCTCGAGGCCGCGATCGCCAACAGCGAGGACGAGATCGAGCGCGTCGTGATGGTGGCCTGCGCCCGCTGCCGGGCTCAGGTCGAGCGTGCGCGCACCGTGGTCACCGCCGCGGGCACCGTGTGCGATCGCTGCCACGCGACGCCGTGACGCGGCGACCGCCGCGACGCCGCGACGGCCGCGACCACTGTGGCGCCGCGACGGCCGTGACCACTGTGGCGCCGCGACGGCCGTGACGCGGCGGCGCCGCGACGGCCGTGACCACTGCGGCGCCGCGATGGCCGTGACGCGGCGGCGCCGCGATGTCCGTGACGCCGCGACCGGCGTGACGGCCGCGGTCCCGGCGCAAGGTGCGCGCGATGGCCGTGACGCGGCGGCGCCGCGATGTCCGTGACGCCGCGACGGGCGTGACGGCCGCGGTCCCGGCGCAAGGTGCGCGCGGACCCAGGGGCGCGATCGCGCAGATACGCGAGGCTTGCGCGAACCGGGGTGTCCAGGCTGGCACGAGAGATGCTGCGACGATCGGCATGACCCCGCGCATGTCCTGCGTCCTCGCCGCCGCGCTCGCCTGCGTCGCCGCGGGCTGCGGCTCGCGCTCCGACGCGCGCGCCACCGTCTCGACCGGGCGCGACGGCGGTCCGGTCGGCGCCGCGACCACCGACGGTGGGACCCGCGACGCCGGCACCGCCCTGGCCCGGCACATGGCCGAGCACCTGGCCCGGGTCTCGCGCCTGCAGGCCGCCGTGGTCCTCGGCCAGCTCGAGGTCGCCCGCGACGAGGCCCGCTGGGTCGTCAGCCATCCCGAGCACGCGGCCATGACCGACGCGGTCGCGGCGGTCACGCGCCTGCGCGCGGCCGCCGAGCAAGTGGTGGCCGCGCCGGATCTGCCCGCCGCCGCGGCGGCGACCGCGCGGCTCGGCGCCGACTGCGCCGCCTGCCACAGCGAGCGCGGGGTGATCGTCGCGTTCGCGTGGGACGCGCTGCCCGACGACGAGCCCGCGCTCGCGCGGCAGATGCAGCGCCACCAGTGGGCCGCGGCCCGGCTGTGGGAGGGGCTGGTCGGCCCCGCCGACGAGCTGTGGCGCACCGGCGCCGACACACTCGCGACCCTGCGCCTCGATCCCGGCGGACTGGCCACCGGCGCCGACGGTGAGGCGGTCAAGGCCGCGCTCGCGCGGGTGCGGGCGCTGGCCAGCCAGGCCAACAGCGTGCGCGATCAGCCCAGCCGGGTCGCGCTCTACGGCGAGCTGCTGACGACCTGCGTCAGCTGCCACGCGGTGGTGCACCGCGGCCCGCGCCCGATGCCGTGAGCCGTCACGGCGCCGCGGTCGGCGCCGGCTCGACGTCGGCCCACCACGCCGCGAGTTCGACCTCGATCGCCGCGAACGGCTCGAGCGCGACCACCGCGTCGTCGCCCCACACCCCGACGATCAGCCACAGATCCTCGGGCGTGCGGCGCAGCACCTCGACCGTGCGCGCCAGCGGGTCGACCAGCCACGCGTGGCCGACCCCGGCCCGGGCGTAGACCGCGAGCTCGCGGCGGCGGTCGAGCTTCTCGGTCGAGGGTGACAGCACCTCGCAGACCCAGTCGGGCGCGAGCTCGATGCCGACCGTGTCCGGCAGCACCGGCACGCGCTCGCGCCGCCACGCGGCCAGGTCCGGGACGAGCACGTCATCTCCGAGGCGCAGCTCGGGTCCGAACAGGACGATCCAGCCGCCCGGGCCGCCGCGGCCGCGATCGAACGGGGCCATGAGATCGCCGCCGAGCACGGTCGCCGCGCGCGCGTGGCGCGGGCGGGGGCGCGGGCTCAGGTGCAACACGCCGTCGATCAGCTCGGCGATCTGATCCTCGGGCGCGGCCACCAGGTCGGCGTAGGTCGCGCGGCGCGGCGGCTGGCTCATGGCCGCACGGTATCGCGCGCGCGTGGGCTCGGCCACGGCGATCGCCCGGACCCCAGGGCTCACCTGCGTTGACCCGCTGCGCTGCGCCTCTTGCGCGATCTCTTCGTTGCGTACTCGCCGGGTACACCCGGTAACCGCCTCCGCCGCGCCTCGACCTCGCGCAAGATGCTGTGCGGATCGAGATCAACCCAGGTGAGCCCTGGGGTTACCGGGCCCACCAGCTCGTCGGTGGGTTGCGGCCGTCGTCGGCGAACAGGCCCTCGCGCCGGAGCTCGTGGAAGTCGGCGATGCCGAGCGCGGCGCGCGGCTCGAGCGCGAGCAGCGCCACCGGCCGGCCGCGCGGCCGCGGCGTCGGCACGCGCTTGCCGGCGCGGCGCCAGAGCGTGGCTCGAGCGCCGCGGCCCGGGTCGTGGGGCGACACCGGCGCGGCCGGCGCGGCCGGGCCGGCGGCGGCGTCGAGCGCGTCGGGCGCGTCGAGCGCGTCGAGCGGGCCGAGCGCGTCGGGCGCGAGCGGCGGCGGTGGCGGTGGCGGCGCCGACCAGCCCGGCGTGGTGCCGCGGTCGTCGTCGTCACGCGGCGGCATGGGCGCCTCCGATGCTGGCGACCGCGAGCTTGGCCTGCTTGACCAGCTGCGCCCGCAGCGCGTCGGCCAGGGCCGGATTCTCGTCGAGGTGGGCCGCGACCTTGTCCTTGCCCTGGCCCAGCTTCTGGCCGCCGTACGAGTACCAGGCGCCGGACTTCTCGACGACGCCGAGCTTCTCGGCGGTGTCGACCAGCTCGCCGGGCTTGTTGATCCCCACGCCGTAGAGGATCTCGAACTCGGCCTCGCGGAACGGCGGCGCCAGCTTGTTCTTGACGACCTTGACCTTGACCTCGCTGCCGACCGACTCCTCGCCGCGCTTGATGACCTTCTTCTTGCGGATGTCGAGCCGCACCGAGCAGTAGAACTTGAGCGCGTTGCCGCCGGTCGTGGTCTCGGGGGTGCCGTAGACGATGCCGATCTTCTGGCGGAGCTGATTGATGAAGATGACGGCGCTCCGCGTGCGGCTGATGATCGCGGTCAGCTTGCGCAGGGCCTGGCTCATCAGCCGGGCCTGCAGGCCCATGTGGGCGTCGCCCATCTCGCCCTCGATCTCGGCCTTGGGCGTGAGCGCCGCGACCGAGTCGACGACGATCAGATCGATCGCGCCGGTGCGCACGAGCGTGTCGACGATCTCGAGCGCCTGCTCGCCGTTGTCGGGCTGCGACACCAGCAGGTCGTCGAGCTGCACGCCCAGGCGCCGGGCGTACTCGACGTCGAGCGCGTGCTCGGCGTCGATGAACGCGCACACGCCGCCCGCGCGCTGGGCCTCGGCGATGGCGTGGAGCGTGAGCGTGGTCTTGCCCGACGACTCCGGCCCGTAGATCTCGATGATGCGCCCGCGCGGCAGCCCGCCGGTGCCGAGCGCCACGTCGAGCGCGATCGAGCCGGTCGGGATGACCTCGACCTCCTGCGTCTCGCTGCCGTCGAGACGCATCAGCGACCCCGACCCGAACTGCTTGTGGATGACCTTGATCGCCTCGGCGATCGCCTTCTGCTTCTTGTCTGACGACATTCCTACCTCCGCCGCGCCCCCATCGCACGCCACGTGCCAGCGCCAACCCCGCGGATCGCCGTCCCCGCCGTCCGGGATCCGGACACCGCGACCGGTCCCCGCCCACTCCCGCCCGGACATCGGACGCCGCCCGCTGTCCGACTCGCCCGCCCGCCGCGCCGCCGCGCGGTCAGGCCGCCGCGCCGCCGGGCGCCGCACCTCACCCGATCGTCAGCGGCCGCCGGGCGCCGCACCTCACCCGATCGTCAGCGGCCGCCGGGCGCCGCACCTCACCCGATCGTCAGCCGCCGGCCGGGCGCCGCACCTCACCCGATCGTCAGCGGCCGCCGGGCGCCGCACCTCACCCGATCGTCAGCGGCCCAGCGGCCGCCGGGCGCCGCACCTCACCCGATCGTCCGCCGCCGGCGCGGGCGCCGCACCTCACCCGATCGTCAGCGGCCGCCGGGCGCCGCACCTCACCCGATCGTCAGCGGCCGCCGGGCGCCGCACCTCACCCGATCGTCAGCGGCCGCCGGGCGCCGCACCTCACCCGATCGTCAGCGGCCGCCGGGCGCCGCACCTCACCCGACCGTCGGCCGCCGGGCGCCGCACCTCACCCGATCGTCAGCGACCGCCGGGCGCCGGACCTCACCCGATCGTCAGCGGACCGTCGATGCTGTGGCGCCCGCGGGCGGTGCCGGCGCGCGCCCGATAGACTCCGGCAATGTCGACGCGGATCGCCCTCGCCAACCTGCCGTATCCAGCCACCCCGGACCAGTCGGTCGAGCTCGCCGTCGACGCCGTCGCGCGCGCGGGGCGCGTGGGGGCGCGCGTCGTGTGCTTTCCCGAGTGCTACGTGCCGGGGTACCGCGGGCTCGGGCACGCACCGCCAGCGCCGGACCGCGCGTTCCTCGAGGGCGCGTGGCGCGCGCTGGCCGGGGCCGCCGCCGCCGCGCGGGTCGCGGTGGTGCTGGGCACCGAGCGGGTCGTCGACGGTGCCGTGGTCGCGACCGCGCTGGTGATCGACGACCGCGGGGACCGGCTCGGCTTCCAGGACAAGGTGCAGATCGATCCGAGCGAGGAGGGCGTGTACACGCCCGGCCGCGAGCGTCACGTGTTCCGGACCGGCGACCTGACGTTCGGCGTCGTGATCTGCCACGAGGGCTGGCGCTACCCCGAGACCGTGCGGTTCGCGGCGCGGCGCGGCGCGCAGGTCGTGTTCCATCCCCACTATCAACCGGCCGAGCCCGGCGGGTATCGACCGTCGACGTTCGCCGACCCGGCGAACACGTTCCACGAGAAGGCGGTCCTGTGCCGCGCGGCGGAGAACACGTGCTACTTCGCCAGCGTCAACTACGCGAGCGAGGGCTCGGGGACGACCTCCGCGATCGCGAACCCCGACGGCACGCTGCTCGCCCATCAGCCCTACGGCCAGGCCGGGCTGCTGGTCGCGGACCTCGACCTCGCGCTCGCCACTGGCCTGCTCGCGAGCCGCTGCAAGAGTTGACACCTGCGCCTGCCCGCTGCGCGCGACGGCCCTCACCCGACGAGCCGGTCGAGCTTGCCGTGTTCACGTTCGACGCCTGACGCTCATCGCCGTCGGCGCGGCGTCACCTTGACCAGGGTGTCGGGCAGGCACGGGGAGATCATGACCGGCGACAGCGCGGCGGCGGGGCCGATGCGGCGGGCGCGGACGGTCACGCGGTCGGTCATGCGCACCGGCAGCGCCTGGCCGCAGGCCCCCACCGCGGTGGTCACGTTGAGCACCTCGCCGACGTGCGTGCCCCGCTGGGCCTTGGCGACGCGCACGCGAAAGGACGGCCGGCCGCCGTCGAACGCCACGTCGACCTTGCCCTCGGCGATGATCAGGTCGCCGGCGACGACCAGCGGCACGCTGGCGCCCGCGATCGCCGCGCTCGACGCCGGGCCGAGGGCCGTCAGGTCGGCCGCGATGGCGGCGCCCGTGACGACGCGAGCGGTGTCGTCGCCGCGACAGCCGCCGACCAGCCCCTTGAGCGGGACGTAGATCAGCGCCTCGTCTCCGGGCAGCAGCTGGAAGCCGCAGTCGGAGGCATCGACCTCGAGCGCGAGGTCGGCGCCAGCGGTGGCGCCCTGCCAGGCCTGGGTGACATGGAAGGTGATCGCGGCGCGCCCACGGCCGGCCGACTTCACCTCAACTGCGCGGCCGAGCGCGACCACGCCGAGGCGGCCCCGGGCCGACGCGACGGTGTTGGGGCCGGCGCAGTCGCAGGCGCTGGCTGTGGACGGTGCGGCGGCCAGGGCGGCCACGGTGGCCAGGGCGGCCAGGAGGAGCGAACGGCGGAGGGCGGGCGTCATGAACCGAACAGACGCGCGACCGCGGCCGATGATCTGACCGGCGTGGCCGCCGCGGGCGCCAGCCGCGATCCGCCCGGCCCGAAGATCTGCCCGCGACTCCCGGCGCGCGCCGCCGCGGGAGCTAGCATGGCGACCATGTGCGGCCGGTATCCCTCGACGCGCGCGGCGCCATTGATCGACGCGATCGAGGCGGCGCTGGTGGACGACGCGACGGTGGCGGGGGTGCTGGCGATGGCGCCGGGCATGCCGGCGGGGCTGACGTCGTGGTGGGCGCCGCGGTGGAACGTGGCGCCGACCCAGCCGGTGCGCGCGGTGGTGCTGATCGAGGGCGCGCCGCGGCTGACGCTGGCGCGCTGGGGCGTGCTGGCGCCGCCGCGCGGGCCGTCGCTGGCGCCGGTGATCAACGCCCGGGCCGAGACCCTGGCGACGAGCCGCCTGTTCGGCAAGACGCTGGCGACCGCGCGCTGCCTGGTGGTGGCCGACGGCTTCTACGAGTGGCGCGACGTCGGCGCCGGGCGCGCGCCGGTGCGGATCGCGCCCGACGAGGACGGCCCGGCGATCACGCTGGGCGCGGTGGCGCGGCTCGCCCGGCGCGACGGCGTCGAGGTCACCGAGCTGGCGATCATCACGACCGCGGCCAGCGCGCTGGTGGCGCCGATCCACGAGCGCCAGCCGGCGGTGATCGAGCCCGCCGACCGCGCGCGCTGGCTCGATCCAGGCGCGCCGCTCGACGGCCTCGCCGACCTGCTGGCGCCGTCGACGCTGGCGGGCTGGACCGCGACCGCGGCGCCGCGCTGGCTCAACAGCTCGCGCGTCGAACACGGCGCGGCGGCGGACTGATCGCGCACCTCGGCGACCGCGCGCCGCCTGGCTCAACAGCTCGCGCGTCGAGCACGGCGCGGCGGCGGACTGATCGCGCACCTCGGCGACCGCGGCGCCGCGCTGGCTCGACAGCTCGCGCGTCGAACACGGCGCGGCGGCGGACTGATCGCGCACCTCGGCGACCGCGGCCCGCGACGCGATCGTCACCGGACGCGCCGGCGCGGATCGATCGCGCGCACCGCACGCGCCGCGGCCAGGTCCGAGTTACGGACAGTCGGCGGGGACGCCGCTGCCGGGCGCGGTGGGATCGAAGCCGTCGCTGCAGAAGTCCTCGGGCGCCTGGCCGTAGTGCGCGTCGATGAACGCGCCGAGCGCGGGCAGGTCGAAGCAGTCGGAGCGCAGCGACCAGCCCCAGGCGCTGGCGGCGAACGTGGTGTCGAGCAGCGGATCGGGCGTGACGATGAAGCGGTTGCGCAGCGGCGGGACGCACAGCGGGTCGGCGGGGCGCGCGGCCAGGAACGCGTCGAGGGCGGCCAGCTCGGCGGCGCACCCGGCGGGGCAGTTGTAGGTCACGACCACGGCGCCGTGCTCCATGCTGTGGACCCAGAAGCCGCGCGGCACGCGATCGGCGTAGGCCTTGAAGCGCGCCCACAGCGGGTAGTGCGGGCCCGAGGTCGGCGGGTTGGTGGCGTAGGTGATCGGCGTGCACTGCGCGACGTGGATCCCGGGCGCGAGCGCGGCGCTGGCGATGGAGGTCGTGCACGTGGGCCCGTCGGGCGCGCCGCCGTCGAGGTCGCCGCCGTCGGGCCCGCCGCCGTCGAGGTCGCCGCCGTCGAGGTCGCCGCCGTCGGGCGCGTCGAGGTCGCCGCCGTCGAGGTTGCCGCCGTCGAGGTCGCCGGGCGCGTCGGGCGCGGGCCCGTCGTCGGTGGCGTCGCCGGCCGTGGCGTCGATGGCCGCGCCGTCGATCACCGTCGCGTCGGCCCCGGCGGCGTCGAGGTCGTCGGCGCGCTCGTGCAGGTTGTCGCCGCACGCTCCGAGCGCGCACGCCGCGGCGCCCGCGATCCCGACGAGCAAGGTCCGGAAGGCCATCGCCGGAGGCTCGACCACCCGACGGTCCGAGTCAAGCGCGCGCTCGCGCCCGGGGGCCTGCCCGCCGCGCGACCGGCCCGTGCGATAGTCGCCCGGCATGAAGCTCGACGCTCGGATGACCATGTTCATGACGCTGGTCGGGGTGTTCCTGACCTGCCTGATCGTCGGCAACCTGATCGGCGGCAAGCTGACCGAGGTGCACGTGTTCGGGCGCGACTGGATCATCTCGGTCGGCGAGATCCCGTTCCCGCTGACCTTCATCATCACCGACCTGATCAACGAGTTCTACGGCCGCAAGACCGCGCGCCGGGTGACGCTCCTGGGCTTCTCGATGATCGGCCTGACCGTGCTGATCATCCAGCTCGCCAACCAGGCGGCGTGGTTCCCGCCGGCCTTCACCGATCCCAACTGGGGCAAGTCGAACATGACGCCGTTCGCGTTCGACAACGTCTTCATGAACGCGGTCACGATCCAGATCGCGTCGATGTTCGCGTTCCTGACCGCGCAGTACGTCGACATCGGCGTGTTCTTCCTGGTCAAGCGGGCGACCGGCGATCGGTTCCTGTGGCTGCGCGCGACCGGCTCGACCGCGGTCTCGCAGATGATCGACACGGTGCTGATCGTCTGGATCGCGTTCGGCTTCGACTACGGCGCCGGCTTCCCGTTCGTGCACCGCAGCCCGATGTCGTTCGACACGATCACGACGATCATCATCACGTCGTACGTGGTGAAGGTGACGGTGGCGGTGCTGGTGACGCCGATCATCTACGCGCTGCACGGGCTCATCGAGCGGGTCTGGCACGTGGCGCCGCTGCCGGCGTCGGTCGCCTCGGGCGATCTGTAGCCGGGGCCCAGGTGCCGCCGAGGCGATCGAGCACGGCCAGGGTGCTGGCGAAGTTGGCCGCGGGCGCGGCCTCGTCGTGGTGGCGGTGGTGGAACGCCGGCGTCGCCAGCCAGCGATCGGCCGCGCTGGCGGGCCAGCGCCGGGCGGCGTGGAGGACGACCGTCCACAGCCGGCGCGCGACGACCACGGCGGCCGCGAACACCGTGCCGCCGACCAGCCAGGTCGCGCCGGCGATCGTCAGCGCGAACAGCGCCGCGTCGATCGGGTGCAGCTGCCAGGCGCGGTGCCAGCGCAGCGGCGTCGGCGCGTGGTGCAGGCGGTGCCACCGCCACAGCCACGGGCTCGCGTGCATGGCCCGGTGGACCGCGTAGAGCGCGAGCTCGATCGCGAGCACCGCCGCGACGATGCGGAGCGCGCCGGTCGCCGGCGCCACCGGGACCAGCGCGTGGATCGTCCGGATGAGCGCGGCGTCGACCCCGAGCAGCAGCGCCGCGCCGGCCAGGCCGCCGGTCCAGGGCGCGCGGCCCTCGAGGCCGCGGCCGATCAGCGTGCCCAGCGCCAGCCACGCCAGCCAGGCCACGACGAACGTGGCCGGCCGCATCAGTAGTCGTCCGCGCCGAAGCCAGCGAGGACGCCGACGCCGACCACGAGGATCAGCGCGACGGCCAGCATGACCACGACGGCCAGCATGGCCTCCCGCAGCAGGGTGCCGATCGCGCTGGGGGGCTCGGGGGCCTGGCCCGCGGGGGGCTCGACCGGGTCACTCGCCATCCTGCGCCAACGCGCCACCGGCGCGGGCCATTCCCAGCCGGCGCGCTCGTGCCATACCTCGGCCATGAGCTTCGTCGGACGAGCCTGGGATGACCGCGTGCTGCCGTGGCTGGTCGAGAAGGCGTGTCGCAGCACGACGATCCTGGCCGAGCGCAAGCGCTGGGTGCCGCAGGCCGCGGGCGAGGTGCTCGAGCTGGGCGTCGGCTCGGGGCTGAACCTGGCGTTCTACGACCCGGCGCGCGTGACCCGGCTGGTCGGGATCGATCCGTCGGTGAAGCTCCTGGCGCGGGCCGCCGCCCGGGTCGCCGACGCGCCGGTCCCGGTCGAGCTGGTCGAGGCCGCGGCCGAGCGGCTGCCGTTCGACGCGGCCCGGTTCGACAGCGCGGTGGTGTCGTACACGCTGTGCAGCGTGGCCGACCCGGCCCAGGCGCTGGCCGAGGTCCGGCGGGTGCTGCGCCCGGGCGCGCCGCTCTACTTCGTCGAGCACGGCCGCTCGGACCGGCCGGGCACCCAGCAGTGGCAGCGCCGCCTGACCCCGGCGTGGCGGACGATCGGCGGCAACTGCCACCTCGACCGCGACATCGCCGCGCTCTTGCGGGCCGCCGGGTTCGAGCTGACGACGCTCGAGACCGGCCACGCGCCCGAGGGCCGGCAGCTGACGTCGTTCACCTACCAGGGCGTCGCGGTCGCGCCGTAGCGCCGCGGTACAGTTCGGTCATGCACCCCCTGCACGACATCATGGTCCCGCCGGCGATCGAGGACTTCGTCCCGGGGGTGATCGAGATCCCGAAGGGCTCCAAGCTCAAGTACGAGATCGACAAGACCACCGGCATGCTCATGCTCGATCGCGTGCTGTACTCGTCGGTGCACTACCCGGCGAACTACGGCTTCATCCCGCAGTCGCACGCCGACGACGGCGACCCGCTCGACATCCTCGTGCTGATGCAGGAGCCGGTGGTGCCGCTGACGATCGTGCGGGCGCGCGCGATCGGCGGCCTGCGCATGCGCGACGACAAGGGCGAGGACGACAAGATCATCGCGGTCGCGATCGACGACCCGGCGTTCAACCACTACACCGACGCGTCGCAGCTGCCGCCGCACCTCGTGGTCGAGCTCGACCGGTTCTTCCGCGACTACAAGATCCTCGAGGGCAAGACCTCCGAGGTCGACCGCCCGTACAGCCGGGCCGAGGCGCTCGACGTCATGCGCGCGGCGCTGGCGGCGTACCGCGGCCGGTCGGCGTGGAAGAAGGGCTGACGCCGGACACGGCGCGGCGCTGGCGCCGGGCAGGGCGCTGGCCGGTTGGCGCCGGGCAGGACGTCGGGCGGACGCCGCGGGTCACGGCGCGGGCGGGCTGACGCCGCGCAGCCGCTGGCCACGGCGCGGGCCGGTCGACGGCGCGCAGTGCCGGTCACGTCGGCGGACGCCGCGGGCACGGCGCGGGCGGGCTGACGCCGCGCAGCCGCTGGCCACGGCGCGGGCCGGTCGACGGCCCGCAGTGCCGGTCACGTCGGCGGACGCCGCGGGTCACGGCGCGGGCGGGGCGACGTACATCACGAACCGGTACAGCCCGACCAGCCACATCGTCTCGTTGGCGTCGTCGCGCTTGGTCGTGACCTGCTCGCTGACGACGTGCGCGCAGCTGCCGCCGAGCCGGACCACCTCCTGCGCGATCCGGCGCTCGGCCGCGGCGGCCAGGCTGAGGTAGCAGCGGTGCCACAGGGCGTCGCGGTCGGCCCACGACGCGTGGACCTGCTCGCTGGTCGCGAGCGCCTCGTGCTCGCCCTCGATCTGCTGTGACAGGGGTGGCAGCTCGCGCCGCCAGTAGACGATCTGGGCCATGCGCAGCCAACGTAGTCGTTGATCCGGCCGGCGCCAGGTGACCAAGCGTCGCGTGCGTGGCGGCGCGGTCGCGGGTCAGGCTCGGGCTGGTCACGCGGCGATGACATCGAACCGGCCTCGGTGGGCGCGACACGCGCGCGGCCGAAGCGTTGCGCGCGGCGCATCGCGCGGTCACGGACGCTGGCGATGGTGGCGCGCACCAAAGGAGCATCCATGCGAACTGGAACTGTATTGATGATGGCGGCGCTGGTCACCTCGACCGGCGGTTGTGGCGACAACTCCCAGGAGGGCCCCGCCGGCGCGCCCGGCACGCCCGGCGCCCCCGGCACGCCTGGCGCACCCGGCACGCCCGGCACGCCCGGCACGCCCGGCACGCCCGGCACGCCCGGCACCGACGGCATGAACGGGCCGGCGTGTCCGCTCGGCGGCACCTCGACCACGACGATCGAGGGCGTGCCGGCGGCGGCGCCGCTGTCGGCGGTGGTCGCGCTCGGCTACTGCGACGCCGCGAACACCGGCGCCGCCAACATCGCCGACTACGTCAAGGCGCTGGTGCGCCGCACCGGGGACGGGACGCTGCCCGCCGATCTCGAGTTCCCGCTGGCGGCGGCCTCGACCGACACGCTCCGCGCGATCCGCGGCCTCGTGCCCGAGGTGGTCGCCAAGTGGATGGACCCGCTGACCTGGGACAACATGACCGGTGCGACGGTGACGCCGCGGTTCGGCGCCAACGCCGACTACGTCGCGTACCTCGGCGACGGCTGGGCCGCCGCCGGCACGCCCTACTGGCAGGGCAGCGACACGTCGGCGTGGCTGTGGGTCAACCACGAGTACATCTCGAACTCACGGCCCAAGGCCTCGGCCGCGCCGCTCGGTCAGCACCTCGTGTTCGCGCGCTTCCTGTCGTACTGGGGCGCGATCGTCGGGGCGCCCACGGCCAGCACCTGGTCGACGCAGGATCTGATCGCGTACGTCGACGAGTACAAGAAGCAGGTCGGCGGTTCGTGGATGCACATCGTCAAGGACCCCGCGACCGGCTCCTGGAGCCTCGACCGCGCGCGGTCGGCCCGGCGCTACGACGCGACCGACGCGACGCTCGTCAAGGTCACCGGCCTCGACGTCACGGCCGACCACGACGACGTCGGCGCGCCGCTGCCCGAGGACGTCGTCGCCGGGATGCAGGGCAACTGCTCGGGCGCGGTGACGCCGTGGGGCACGATCCTGTCGGCCGAGGAGAACGTCGCGTCGAGCTACGGCGACCTCGAGACCGCGTGGACCTCGAGCCAGCGCTTCGTCGCCGGCCAGGGCTTCGATCCCGGCGCGGCGATCACCTACACGACCGCGCCGTCGAGCACCGGCGACTTCGTCAGCCCCGACGCCAACGCCTCGCACCCGCGCGACGGCTCCGGCTTCCTGGTCGAGATCGACCCGGGCCTGGCCGCCGACGAGTACTACGGCAAGGTCACCGCGGGCGACGGCCACCGCAAGCTCGGCGTCGTCGGGCGCGCCAGCTGGGAGAACGCGACCTTCGCGGTCGGCGCCGACTGGAAGCTCGTGCCCGGCCAGCCGGTGGTGTTCTACGCCGGCAACGATCGCCGCGGCGGCCAGATCTTCAAGTTCGTGTCGCGCCAGCCCTACGCGGCCGGCATGTCGAAGGCCCAGACCCGGGCGCTGCTCGACGACGGCACGCTCTACGTCGCGCACTTCGCCGGCCTCGACAACGCGCACGGGCGGCGCCTGGCGTCGGGCGCGACCCCGACCGAGGCCGCGCCCGGCGCGGGTCGCTGGATCGAGCTGTCGCTGACCTCGACCGACCTCGCGCCCAACGCCGCCGCCTTGGGCGACGCGACCCGCACGGTCGGCGCGGCCCTGGCCGACACCAGCTGGAACGGCCTGGGCGGCTACGCCACCGCCACCGACCTGCGCAAGTCGTTGTTCACCGCGGCGCTGAAGATCGGCGTCATGGAGCTGAACCGGCCCGAGGACATCGAGTGGAACCCGCGCGATCTGTCGGGCACGCCGCGCCTGTACGTCGCGTTCACCAACCACGATCGCCAGGTCGCGCTCGACGGGGCCGGGCGCGTGTTCCCGGCCGCGACCCACGCCGCCGACTCGCCCAACCGCGGCGACAAGGTCGGCGGCATCTTCGCGATCCAGGAGGTCGCGCCCGGCGCGCCGGCGACGTCGGCGACCTTCAGCTACTGGCAGGTGTTCGCCGGCTCCGACGGCGGCGGCCCGTGGGACGCGGCCAACCCCGACAACATCGTGATCGACCGCGACGGCGGGGTGTGGTTCGGCACCGACGGCAACTTCGGCACCAGCCAGCGGCGCTCGGCCGACGGGCTGTACTACCTCGATCTCGACCCCGCGCATCGGACGACCGCGACGCCGACCTTCGGCCGCGCGTTCCGCGTCGCGGCGGTGCCGTCGGACGCCGAGGCCACCGGGCCGGCGTTCTCGGCCGGCATGGGCTCGCTGTTCCTGAGCGTGCAGCACCCGGGCGAGGATCAGCACTCGAGCTGGCCGGCGCGCTGAGGACGTGCGCCCATGATGACCACACGCGCGCAGCTGGGCGGGCCCCTGCTCGCGGTCCTCGGTGCGGCCGCGGCCGCGAGCGGGTGCGGGGAGTCGGCGGACGCGGGCGCCGTCGGCGCCGCCGACCGCGTCATCGTCGAGCGCTACGACCCGCTGGCGGTGGCGCAGGCCCGGGCCGGCGCGGTCGACAACCTCGACGCGGCGATCCCGCCGATGTGCTTCACGCGCACCGACGGGACCTCGAACCCGTGCTGGGTGTGTCACACCGACGGTCGCGGGCGGACGCGCTTCGACGACGGCGAGCGCCAGGCGACCTACGCGTTCCCCGAGCGCGCGCGCACCAACCCGTGGCGCAACCTGTTCGTCGACCGGCGCGCGGCGATCGCGGCGATCGACGACGCGACGATCCTGGCGTGGGTGCGCGCCGACAACTACCAGCCGCTGGTCGCGGCGCTGGCGCGCGCGCCGGCCAGCTACCCGGGCTTCCGGCCCGATCTCGACCTGGGGCGCGGGTTCGACGCCGACGGCCTGGCCCGGGACGGCAGCGGCTGGCGCGCGGTGCGGTTCCAGCCGTTCCCGGGCGCGTTCTGGCCGACCAACGGCTCGACCAGCGACCTGTTCATCCGCCTGCCGGCGCGGTTCCGAGGCGATCCCGATCCCGCGCGGGCGCGCGCGATCTATCGGCTCAACCTGGCGCTGGTCGAGGCGGCGGTGACCGCGCCGACGTCGACCGGCGCGGTCGATCGCGAGGTCGAGGCGATCGACGAGCGCCTGCTCGGGTTCGATCTCGACGGCGACGGCGCGCTCGGGGCGGCGACGACGCGGATCCGCCGGCTGCCGCCCGCGTACGCCGGCGCGCCCGACGTCGCGGTGGTGGCGCAGGCGTACCCGCCGGGCGCCGAGCTCCTGCACAGCGTCCGTTACCTCGATCCCGACGCGCCGACCGCGATGGCCACGCGCATGAAGGAGCTGCGCTACGCCCGCAAGGTCGAACAGCTCGACGACTGGGGCCTGGCCCGGGCCTACGCGGCGGTGGCCGACGAGCAGAGCGAGGGCACGGCGCCGCGCTACCAGGGCGACGCGCAGGTCGGCTTCCTCAACGGCTTCGGCTGGCAGTACCAGGGCTTCATCGAGGACGCCGGCGGGCGGCTGCGGCTGCAGACCGACGAGGAGCACCGCGCGTGCCTCGGCTGCCACGGCGCGATCGGCGTGACCGTCGATCACGGCTTCGCGTTCGCCCGCAAGGTGCCGGGCGCGGCCGGCTGGCGGCCGCAGGACCTCCGCGGGCTGGTCGATCGTCCCCAGCTCGGCCACGCCGCGCCCGAGATCGCGACCTACTTCCGGCGGGTCGGCGGCGGCGACGAGACCCGGGCCAACGACGAGCTGCTCGCGCGGTTCTTCCCCGACGGCGCGCTCGACGAGCGCGCGCTGGCCCGGGCCGCGGTCGGCGGCGATCGCGACCTGGCCTGGCTGCTCACGCCCAGCCGGGCGCGGGCGCTGGCGCTCGACAAGGCCTACCTCGCGGTCGTGCGCGAGCAGAGCTTCGGGCGCGGCCGCGACGCGGTGCTGCGGCCGGCCACGCGCGTCCACGCCGAGGTGCGCGACGACGACACCGGCCTGGACGCGTCGGGGCGGATCTACCGCGACGCCCGGCTGCTGCTGACCTGGTGATCGGCGCCGCCGCGCGCGGTCAGTTCGGGACGCCGCGGGTGTCGGGCGTGGCGGTGGCGAACGGGCCGGTGCCGTCGGGCACGCGCGCCCAGGAGCTGCCGTCGGGGGCGTCGCCGCTGGCCCAGTCGGCGCTGTCGCACGGCACGGTCGCGCCGGTGCGGTACAGGTACAGCGCGTCGCCGGCGCCGAGGCCGAAGCCGTTCTGCGCGTCGCTGACCTCCTGCACGTGGCGCGCGCCCGGGGCCAGGACCGTCGGCGGCAGCGGCGCGGTGGTGGTGGGATCGTTGGCCTCGTCGATGAAGCGGAAGCCGCCGAGGTCGACCGGCGCCGCCGAGATGTTGACGACCTCGAACCAGTCGTTGGGGAAGCCGGCCGGCGCGACCTCGTTGATCGCCAGCGGGCACCGCTCCGCCGCGTCGACCGCGGCGGCGTCGACGGTGACCGCGGCGTCGGGCGACGAGCGGGCCTCGCTGCAGGCGGCCAGGGTGACGAGCACGGACACGAGCGTGGATCTCATGGGATGACCTCGAAGGTTCCAGACGCGCGGACCAGGCCGCGGGTGGCGTCGGTGGCGCCGGCCGCGCCGGGGAGGGGCGCGGCGTCGGCGTCGGCGCGCTCGAGCTCGAGCGCCAGCTCGACGCGCACGCCGGGCGCGAGGCGGTACCAGCCGGCCGCGGTGGTCCGCCAGGTGACGAGCGAGGTGGTGGGGCCGTCGACGATCAGGCGATCGCCGCGGGCCGCGACGCCGAGCCGCGCGGGCAGCGGCACGTCGAGCCAGGCCGACAGCGCCAGCGCGGTGGCGTCGGCCTGCGCGTCGACGCCCCAGGCGCGCACCAGCTCGACGCTGGCGGCGGCGCCGCCCGGTCGGTGCCAGGCCAGCGCGCCGCCGAGGCGGTGGCTGCGGGCCGAGCCCGGCCCGACCGAGCCGTCGCGCCCGTAGCCGTGGACCGCGAGCTCGCCCAGCGGCGCGACCTGCCGACGGGCCGAGACGACCACCGTCGTCGACTTGCCGCGGTTGCGCTCGACGTCGCGGGCGCCCTCGCCGTTGCCGACCTGGACCGCGAGCGCGAGGGTGTCGCCGAGCGCGACGCGGGCGCCCAGCGCCAGATCGCTGGCGAGGACCAGGCCGGCGTCCTCGACCAGCGGCCGGCCGAGCGCGCGGGGGCGATCGTCGTCGTGGATCGCGATCCACGCGTCGGGGACGACGCCGAGCGAGCCCTCGACGGTGAGCGCGCGGGGGCCGCGCCAGCGCCCGCCGACCGCCGCGTGGCGGATCCGGATCACCAGCGAGTCGCCGTCGATGCCCATCGCGCTCGACGGCGCCGCCGAGCGCACCGCCTCGAGGGTCGCGACGCCGAAGGCGTGGTCGGCGGTGGCGGCGCCGCCGAGCTCGGCGCGCTCGAGGTCGACGCGCGTGGTCGTGGTCGACGCCGCGCGCTCGGCCAGCGCGGTCGCGTCGATCGCCGCGCGTCCGCGCACGGCCACCGCGGGCGCCGCCGGCGTGGTCGCGGCGCACGCGGCGCTCAGCGCGACGAGCGCGACGCCGGCGCGGATCACGGCGTCGCTCCCGCCAGCGGGCCGGCCTCGACCAGCGTGGCCGCGAAGCCCGCGGCGTCCGCGCGCGCGGTGGCGGCGTCGGCGGCGGCGACCGCCACCAGCTCGGCCACCAGCGCCGCGGTCCGCCCGCGCACGCGCGGCGCGATCGCGGTGACGGCGGCGTCGCCCGCGACGGTCGGGCCCCGGGCGTGGGCCTGGGCCAGCAGCCGTCCGGCGACCGCCGCCAGCTCGCGCAGCCCGTCGGCGTCGTCGGCCAGCGCCGCCAGCTCGACGCCGCGGTAGTCGCCGCTGCGGGCGCGCAGCCGGAACGATCGCGGCCCGAGGTCGCCGCTGCCGAGCAGCGCGTCGCCGTCGGGCGCCGCGCCCATGATCCGCTGCGCCAGCGCCACGCGCGCGCCGTCGCTGACCCCGAGCGCGACCGCCGGCGGCGGCGCGGGCACCGGCGGCGGGCCAGCCTCCTTGAGCTCGACCAGCAGATCGTCGTCGACGCTGGCGGTCGCGCCCGCGAACAGCGCGTAGTAGCGGGGCGCCGGGTAGCTGGCGAGGCCCGCGCCGAGCCGACGGCTGACGCCGAGCAGCGCCCCGGCCGGCGTCGACGCGGTCGTGCGCCAGCCCGCGATCACCGCGTCGACCTCGGCGCGCTCGCTCGTCGTCAGCGGCACGGTCGTGTCGACCGCGCTGCCGTCGGCGGCCGGCGGCGCGACCTCGCCGAAGAACATCACGCGCGCGCCGTCGGGCGTCAGCCGGGTGTAGTCGGCCAGCCGGGCCTGGGCGGCGCCGGCGGTGGCGGCGTCGGCGAGCAGCGCCTCGACCACCGGTCCGCGGGTCTCGAGCGTCGGCGCGCCGCCGTCGGCCAGGCGGACCATCTCGGCGGCGTAGGCGGTCGCGGCCAGCTCGACCAGGGTGTCGGCGAGCGCCGGTACGGCGGCGTCGTCGGCCGCGAGCGCCAGCCCGCCGCACAGGCGCCGCAGGTCGAGCCACCACGGGCCGCGGGTGGCCGCGTCGTAGTCGTTCCAGTCGACGTAGCGCGTGCCGTCGGGCCGGCGGAACGTGCCCAGGTTCTCGAGGTGCGGGTCGCCCACGATCCAGACCCAGGCCCCGGCCTCGTCGGCGAACGCCGACGGCGTGGCGCCGCGGCCCGCGCTCGTGACGTCGCGCCAGTACAGCGCCGCCGAGCCGCGGAAGAAGTCGAACGTGCGCGCCGCCATGCGCTGGTACTTGGCGGCCACCAGCGCCGGCGCGCGATCGAGCCAGCGCTGGTTGTCGCGGGTGAGCACGTCGAGCACGAACCCGCGCCGCGCGTCGTCGCCGGGCGCCGCGCACGCGCCGACGCCGACGCCGACCCCGACGCCGAGCGTCAGCGCGATCGCGAGGCCGGGGCGGGGCGTCGACATCGCCCCAGTACAGGCGCCCTCGGTGACGACCGCGCGTCCGGACGGCGACGTTGTCGGCGCGGCCGGGCTGGCGGCGCCGCGGTCGGCGAGGTGTTGCCGAGGCGGCACGCGGGCTCCGTGGCCCGGTCACTCGCGGCGGTCATCGTGGCGACCAGGAGGTAGTCGATGTCGAGCGTCCACGCCTTGAAGACCGCCCAGATCCGCGCGTTCCCCACCCTGGCCCGGGTCGTCGCCGCTGGGCGCGCCGTGCGCGCCGGCAGCCGCCAGCTCCGCGCCGCCGTCGTCGGCGCCACCGCGCTGGTGCGCACGCGTCGGGTCGCGCCCGCGACGACGATCGGCGAGCTGCTGGCGATCGACGGCATCACGGTCGATCGCATCGGCGCGATCCCGGCGCGCGCGTGCCTGGTGATCACGCCGGCCGACGATCCGCGGCTGCACCTGGCGATCCTGGCCGGCGTCGACGCGGCGGCGGTGCTGCCGCGGGCGCCGGGGCCGCGCTGGCTCGCGTCCGCGCTCGGCATCCACGTCGCCGACGGCGCGACGTCGACGGTCGCGGCGACCCGGCACGCGCTGGCCGCGCTCCAGGCCGGGCGGCCGGTGGTCACGAGCCTGGCGGTCGCAGGGATCGACGAGCTGGTCCGGCTGGCGAGCCTGGCGGGCGCGCCGATCGTCGCGGTCGCGGCGGCGTTCGATCGGCACGCGCCAGCGCGGGCCGGCGTGATCGTGCGCGCGCCGATGTACGCGTTCCCGGGCGAGGCGCCGACCGCGCTGGTGGCGCGCGGCCTCGCGGAGCTGCGGTCGCTCGCGGCCCCGCGGCCGACCTCGGCGGATCCGGCGTGGGACGAGCGCTGGGTCGCGTAGCCGGCCCGGCTACGGGTTCGCCGGCACCGGCTGCGCGGGCGCCGAGGTCAGCGCCGCGGCGAACGCGAACATGAGCGCGCGGCGCGTCTCCGGCGGACCGGCGTAGGTCAGGGTCGCGCCCTCGGCCTTGAACATCGGGTGATCGATGTCGGCGAGCAGCGGCCCGGTGATCTGGCCGGCGCTGTCGATCGTCAGCGCGGTGGCGCCGTCGAGCATGAACGCGGCCTCGGGGCTGACGCGCACGTTCGACACGTTGCCGTGGACCAGCACGCTGCCGTCCTTGGTCAGCCGGACCGTGGTCGCGGTGCCGGCCTGCAGGCGGCCGTCGCGGGAGAGCTTGCCGAACGGCTTGCCGTCGACGGTCACCATGCCACCGGCGTCGAGCGCGAACTCGTGGCGCGCGCCGTCGGCCTGGACGATCGTGATCGACGCGGCCGCGATCGTCAGCTTGACGGTCTGCGGATCCTTGACCCCGCACCCGGGCGCGGTCGAGAGCGCGAGCCCGGCGGGCAGGGCGGCGAGCCCGAGCCGGGTGATCCAGGCGAGGGCGAGGCGAGATCGGCGCATGGCCTACGCTACTCCCACATCGAGGTCAGCGGGCACCCCGCGAGCCCGGCGTCCCGGGCGACCCGCGCGAGGGCGTCCCGGCGCGCGGCCTTGTCCTGGCCCAGCTGCGCGAAGTTCACCAGCCAGGCCCGGCCGGTGTCGCTGACGATCTCCTTGGCCATCCAGTTGGCGATCAGGTAGCCGCGGTTGGCCTCGGTGTCGTCGGCCGCGCCCGAGCGCTCGAAGGCGTTGCACAGGCTCTCGGCCTCGGCCCGGGTCAGGGTCGCGACCAGCGGGACCGATGGGCCAGCCTTGCCGGCGGGCTGGCCTGACCCGCGTTCGGCGCCCGGGGCCGGGGTCCCGGTCTGGCAGGCGACGACGGCGAGGGCGGCCAGGGCGAGCGAGCGCATCTGCGGCAGCATGCCCGAGCCATGGCAGTGCGTCCATGCGCCCGAGCGCGTGCAGACGGCCGGGCAACTCTGCTATGAACGCACCTGGCGACCTTGGCGTCGCCCGCCTCAAGGAGCAGGTTCATGGCCTACGTCGTCGCTGACCCGTGCGTGAAGTGCAAGTACACCGACTGCGTCGCGGTGTGTCCGGTCGATTGCTTTTACGAGGGCAAGAACTCCCTCGCGATCAACCCCGACGAGTGCATCGATTGCGGTGCCTGTGAGCCGGAGTGTCCGACCACGGCCATCTTCGAAGAGAGCGAGCTGCCGGCGAAGTGGGCCGTCTACAAGGACATCAACGCCCTCGTCACCGGCGTGAAGACCGCCGGCGAGATCGACAAGTCGGCGCTGCCCGCGGCGCTGGCCGCGGCGGTCGACCGGGCGACGGCCTGGCCCAACATCACCGAGCAGAAGAAGGCGCTGCCCGGCGCCGATGAAGCGGCCAAGGAAGACAACAAGATCGACGCGCTGTCGCTCGACGCGCCCTGATCGGGGCCGCGGCTCGGCCGCGTGCTAGTTTCGGACTCATGCGCCCACGCTGGATCGTGCTCGCCATCGTGGCGGCGTGCTCGTCGCCGCGTGGCGCGGATGAGCCGGTCGAGGCCGGCCCCGCCGACGCCGCGACCGCGGACGCGGCGGGCGGCGATGGCGCCGATCCGACGATCGCCTTGCCGCCCGCCAACGCCGGGCTCGACTACCAGCTGGGCGGGGCCTACCCGCCCGCGGCGGACGTGCGCGTGCTGTCGCGCGACCGCGCCGCGGCCCCGGCCGCCGGGCTGTACAACATCTGCTACGTCAACGGCTTCCAGATCCAGCCCGACGAGGTCGGCTTCTGGACGAGCCAGCACCCCGAGCTGATGTTGCGCGACGGCAACGGCGACCTGGTCATCGACGCCGACTGGAACGAGATCTTGATCGACGTCCGCACGCCGACCAAGCGCGCGGCGGTGGCGGCGATCGTGGGCGACTGGATCGCCGGCTGCGCGGCCGCCGGGTTCGACGCGGTCGAGATCGACAACCTCGACACCTTCGCGCGCTCGGGCGGGCTGATCGTCGAGAACGACGCGGTCGCGACGATGGCGCTGTTCGCGGCCGCGGCCCACCGCCACGGCCTGGCGATCGCGCAGAAGAACTCGGCCGAGCTGGTCGGGCGCCGGGCCGAGCTTGGCACCGACTTCGTCGTGGCCGAGGAGTGCAACCAGTTCGACGAGTGCGACGTCTACACCGCCGCCTACGGCGCGCAGGTGTACGTGATCGAGTACCGGCGCGCGGCGTTCACCGCCGGGTGCGCCGGGTTCCCGCAGCTGTCGATCGTGCTGCGCGATCGCGACCTGGTGCCGAGCGGCGCCAGCGGCTACGTGTTCGACGGCTGTTGAGCGCGCGCGCGGGCTGAGCGCGCCTCGGGGCGGGCGACCGATCGCGCGGGGATTGGGGCTTGGCGCGCGCCGCCGGGTGCGCCATCGTTGCGGCGATGTACTTCGACGCCGCGTACCAGGAGCGCACGACGCTGCGTGACGGGCGCGAGGTCGTGCTGCGGGTGGTCCGGCCCGACGACAAGGATCGGCTGCGTCGGGGCTTCGGCGCCCTGTCGCCCGAGAGTCGCTACCGCCGGTTCTTCTCGGTCAAGTCGGACCTGTCCGACGACGAGCTGCGCTACCTGACCGAGGTCGACGGCGACCACCACTTCGCGCTCGGCGCGGTCACGCCCGACGGCGAGCACGGCCTGGGCATCGCGCGCTTCATCCGGATCGACGGCGAGCCCGGCGTGGCCGAGGCCGCGATCGCGGTCCTCGACAGCGCCCAGGGGCTGGGCCTGGGGGCGCTGCTGTTCCAGCGGCTGGTCGCGGCCGCGGCCGAGCGCGGCGTCGCGCGGTTCCGGTGCGAGATGCTCGGCACCAACGCCGGCATGGGCGAGCTGGTGCGGGGGCTGGCGCCGGCGGTGTCGACCGAGGTCGCCAGCGGCGTCGTGCGCATGGAGTTCGCGCTGCCGACGATCGGCCCCGCGCACCCGGCCAGCGAGCCGCCGCGCGAGACCGGGCTCTACCGGCTGTTCGCGCTGGTGGCCGAGGGCGTGCTCGAGTGGCGCGCCCGGTGGCAACGGCTGGGCGAGCGGCTGTGGCGCGGCGACGGCGAGCACCCTCCGCGCGCGTCGATCGGCGCGACCGCGGCCGGGGCGGACGACGAGGCGCTCGACGAGGAGTGACGCGGGCCGCGCGCGGCGACGAGCGTGACGTGCGTCAGGCCTGGGTGACGCGCGCGACGCGCGTCAGGCGTGGGTGACGAGCACCGAGCACGGCGCGTGGCGCATGATCTGCCCGGCCACCGACCCGAGCAGCAGCCGGCGCACGCCGCCGGCGCCGTAGGTGCCGATCGCGACCAGGTCGACGCCGAACGTGGTGGCCTCCTCGACCACGACCTCGACGGGGGGGCCTTGCCGGAGCGAGAACCGCAGCCGGCGCCCGGCCGCGGTCTCGGCGGCGACCAGCTCGTCGCCGCGGGTCTGGGGGCCCTGGGTCAGGGCCTCGCGCAGCGCCGCCATGGCGTGGGTGCGCTCGCCGAGCGCCGCCAGGCCCATGCTGCCGGCCGGGTAGTGCCAGGCGTAGACCGCCTCGACGTCGGCCTCGGCGGTCGCGAGCGCGCGCGCCACCTCGAGCGCGCGCGCGGCCGGCGGCGCGAAGTCGGTGGCGACCAGGACCCGGGTGAACGGCCCGCTGGTGCGACCACGCGCGATCAACACCGGCCGCGGCGCGCTGTGGGCGACCTTCTCGGCCACGCTGCCGAGCACCAGGCGCTTGACGCCGGTGCGGCCGGCGCTGCCGACCACGACGAGATCGACGTCGAGGCCCTCGGCCAGCTCGCAGATCTCGTCGCTGGCGCGGCCGCGCTTGCGCACCGACGTCACCTCGACGCCGGCCGCGACGGCGCGCTCGACCCGCTCGGCCAGCTGGGTCTCGGTGTACTCGGCCAGGTGGGCCTCGAAGTCGCCCATGGTCGCGGCGCTGATGTCGAGCGCGATCGCGCTGTTGTCGTGGGGCTCCTCGATCGTCGCGATCGTGAGCTTGGCGCCGGTGTGCCGGGCCAGGCCGATCGCGCGGTCGAGCGCGAGATCCGATGGGGACGACAGATCGGAGGCCGCGAGGATGTGGCGCATGGGTACCTCCACGATGGCGACCCTGGCGCGGCTGTCAACCGATCGGGGGCAGCGTCGTCGGGCCGCCGCCGATCGCGGTCAGCGCCCTCCCTGGCGGCGGCGCAAGAACGTCGGCCTCGAACGCGAGATCTGCGCGGTGCGCGCGCGCGCCGCGGCGTGCTCGGGTCAGCGGGCGGTCGGGCCCGGCGTGCCCATGTGCTGCCGCGCCAGCTCGATCAGCGCGGCGACGCCCGGGTGGCGGACCCGGCGCTCGAGCGACAGGGCGAAGTAGCTCTCGACCAGGCCGGTCAGGCGCCCGACCGGCCGCGCGCCCAGGCCCTCCTCGACCTCGCTCTTGAGCGCGGCGCGGACCGGGAACAGCCCGCGCCCGGCGGCGCCGAGCGCCCGCAGCGTGCCGGCGTCGTCGATCTCGCCGACGGTGTTGACGTGCAGGTCGCGGTCGGCGAGCCAGCGCTCGAGGCCGCGGCGCAGGGTCGCGTCGGGCCCCGGCATCAGGAACGGCGCGCCCGCCAGCGACCGCGGGAACCCTCGCCGGTAGCGCGCCGCCAGCTCGGCGGTCGCGTAGAGCATGATCTCCGACGCGCCGAGCGCGTGGGCGTGGAGCTTGAGGCCGCCGCGGTGCACCGGCACCGCGTCGCTGAGGATCGCGTGCAGCCGGCCCGCGCCGAGCTCCTGCACCAGCCGCTCGATCGTGTCCTGGCGGATGCGGATCGAGGCGTCGCCCTGCGCGTCGAGCGCCGGCAGCAACAGCCGGCTGACCAGGGTCTTGGGGATCGCGCCGACCGCGCCGATCTCGAGGCGGCGCAGCGGCGCGACCCGCCCGCGCGCGAAGTCGAGCAGCTCGGCGCCGATCCGGAAGATCTCGCCGGCGTACTGCTGGACGTCGCGGCCGAACGGCGTCAGCACCAGCGTCCGGCCCCGGCGCTCGAACAGCGGCTCCCCCAGCGCCTCCTCGAGCGAGCGCAGCTGCACGCTCAAGGTCGAGTGGGTCAGGTTGAGCGTGCCCGCGGCCTTCGCGAGCCCGCCCTCGCGCGCGATCGTCCAGAAGTAGAACAGGTGCTGGTAGTTGAGCCACGCCATCGGGCAATGGTTGACTGAAACGACATCTGGCGTCAATCTTTCGAACTGGACGACATAGGCCCCGTGCCGAGATAATGAGCGTGGAGGAACCGAAGTGCCGAACCACGCCCCCAGTCACCTGTCCCAGCCGTCGCGGAGCCACCGCGGTGCCGCGCTCCTGGCCTTCGCCGGGCCGCCCGCGCCCGAGGTGCTGGCGACGATGACGGCCTGCGCCGCCAACCTCGATCGGCAGCTGGCCGTCGCCACCACCGGGGTCCGCCCCGGCGGCGTCATCGCCATCGACACCGAGATCGATCAGATCGCCGCGGTCGTCCGGCGCCGCGCGATCGCGATCGTGGTCGTGGCCAGCGCCACCGCCGCGCGCATCGTCCGGCGCCTCGCGATCCGGACCCGCCGACCGGTGCTCGTGGCCCGGACCCGCCAGCGCTGGCACCTGGTGCTGGCCGCCACCGATCTGTGCGCGCGCGGCGTGCCGGTGGTGACGGTCGCGACCGGGCTCGCGTCGGTCAGCGGGGCCGCGGCGCTGGTGCTCCACAACGTCGCGCCGACGTGGGCCGCGCCGTCGCGGTCGATCCGCCCGCTGGCCTCGGCCTCGGTCGCCCGGCAGCTGCGGCGGCTGGCGCGGGTCGCGGCCCGGACCAGCCCGCACCCCCAGGTCATGGTCGCCAGCACGGTCGAGCCGGCCCGCGCGATCGTCGACGCGATGGTCGCGCGCGACGCCGATCTGCTGGTGGTGGGCATGCGGCGCCCCCGGACCCGCCGGCCGGGCGGCTGCGCCGAGCGCGTGGTGTCGACCACGCCGGGCAACGTCCTGGTCGTGCCGCTGGGCGCGAGCGTGCGCCCGGGCGGCGAGGGGGGGCCATGACGGAGCGCTACCGGGCCCTGAGCGGGGCCGAGCTGCTGCGCTTGCCTCAGGTGGCGCGGCTCGACGCGCGGACCCGGACCGCGATGGCGGCCGTCGCGGCGGTGCTGCCGTTCCGCAGCAACCGCTACGTCGTCGAGGAGCTGATCGACTGGGATCGGGTCCCCGACGATCCGATGTTCCAGCTGACGTTCCCCCAGCCGGAGATGTTGGCGCCCGAGCAGCGCGACCTGCTGACCTCGCTGCCCGCGGGCAGCGCCGCCCACGCCGCGGCGGTGCGCTCGATCCGGACCGCGCTCAACCCGCACCCGGCCGGGCAGCTCGAGCACAACGTGCCCACGCTCGACGGGCGGCGCCTGCCCGGGCTGCAGCACAAGTACCGCGAGACCGTGCTGTTCTTCCCGAGCCCGGCCCAGACCTGCCACGCCTACTGCAGCTACTGCTTCCGCTGGCCGCAGTTCGTCGACGCCGGGGCCGATCGGTTCGCGGCGCGCGAGGTCGACGATCTGATCGCGTACCTCCGGCTCCACCCCGAGGTCACGAGCGTGCTGATCACCGGCGGCGATCCGATGATCATGCGCAGCGCGGTGCTGCGTCGGTACATCGGGCCACTCCTGGCCGCCGACCTCCCCAACCTGGCCAGCGTCCGCGTCGGCACCAAGTCGGTCGCGTACTGGCCGCAGCGCTTCGTCGATGACGACGACGCCGACGACGTGCTGCGCCTGTTCGAGGAGGTGATCGCGGCCGGCAAGAACCTGGCGCTGATGGCGCACTACAGCCATCCGCGCGAGCTGGCCACCGCGTCGGCCCAGCGGGCGGCGGCGCGGATCCGCGCGACCGGCGCGGTGATCCGGGCGCAGGCGCCGGTGATCCGGCACGTCAACGACCGCGCCGAGGCCTGGGCCGAGCTGTGGCGCGCCGAGGTCAAGCTCGGGATCGTGCCGTACTACATGTTCGTCGCGCGCGACACCGGCGCCCGGCGCTACTTCGAGGTGCCGCTCGTGACGGCGTGGTCGATCTACCGCGACGCGCTGGCGGGCGTGTCGGGCCTGGCGCGGACCGTGCGCGGGCCGTCGATGAGCACGACCTCGGGCAAGGTCGTGATCGACGGCGTGGCCTCGATCGCGGGCAGCGACGTGTTCGTCCTGCGCTACCTGCAAGCCCGCGATCCCGATCGGGTCGGACAGCCGTTCTTCGCCGAGTACGACGCCCACGCGACCTGGTTCGACGACCTGCGGCCGGCGCTCGGCGGCGAGCGGAGCTGGTTCTCGTCATCGGACTTACCCGGGCACGCGCGCCCGCGCCTGCCGGTGCTGCGAGGTGCGGCGTGACCCCGCTGATCGACCTCGATCCGCGGGTCGACGGGCTGGTCGTGTCGCCGACGCTGGCGGCGCGGGTGCGCGCGAACGAGCTGGCCCAGGCCGGCCGCCGGGTCTACCGGTTCGGCCTCGGCCAGTCGCCGTTCCCGGTGCCGGCGCCGGTGGTGGCGGCGCTCCGGGCCGCGGCCGGCGAGAAGGACTACCTGCCGCCGGGCGGCCTGCCGGCGCTCCAGGCGGCGGTCGTGGACTACCACCGCCGTCGCCACGGCCTCACCTTCGCGGCCGACGACGTCGTGATCGGACCGGGCTCGAAGGAGCTCTTGTTCCTGTTGCAGCTCGCGTTCGCGGGCGACGTGATGGTGCCGACGCCGAGCTGGGTGTCGTACGTGCCGCAGGCGCGCCTGGCCGGGCGGGTGGTGGTCCGGGTGCCCGGCGGCGGGCGCCACGGGTTGATGGTCGATCCCGACGAGCTCGATCGCCTGTGCCGCACCGGCCCCGGGCGCCCACGCCTGCTGGTGATCAACAGCCCCTCGAACCCGACCGGCCTGGCGTACACCGGCGACGAGCTCGAGCGCCTGGCCGCGGTGTGCCGGGCCCACGCGGTCGTGGTCGTGTCCGACGAGATCTACGGCGAGCTCACGGTCGTCGGCGAGCACCGATCGCTGGCGCGGGCCTACCCCGAGGGCACGATCGTCGCGTCGGGGCTGTCGAAGTGGTGCGGCGCCGGCGGCTGGCGGCTCGGCACGATGGCGTTCCCGCCGACGCTGATCGCGCTCCGGCGCGCGATGATCGCGATCGCCAGCGAGACCTACTCGTCCACCAGCGCGCCGATCCAGCACGCGGCGGTGGTCGCGTTCCGGCCCAACGGCGAGGTCGAGGCGTACCTGGCCGAGGTCCGGCGGCTGCTGGCCGCGCTGCTCTTGTGGTCTGGCACCGAGCTGATGGGGGCCGGGCTCGACGTGCCCGAGGCCGCCGGCGGGTTCTACCTGTTTCCCAGCTTCGCGGAGCTGCGGCCGCAGCTGGCCCGGCTGGGCATCCACGACGACGTCGCGCTGGTCGACCGCCTGCTCACGCGCACCGGCGTGATGGCGCTGCCTGGGAGCGCGTTCGGGATGGCGCCCGGCGACCTGCGCCTGCGGCTGGCGCTGGTCGACTTCGACGGCGCGCGCGCGCTCACCGCGGCCGCGCGCGAGGTCATCGGCCGCGGGTTCCTCGAGCGCTACCTGACCCCGACCTGGGAGGCCGTGACGGCGATCGTCGCGTGGTGCCAGGAAGTGCGCGCGGAGGCGTCGCCGTGACCGCCGCCGAGCGCAGCGCGCGCGCGCCGGTCCGCGTGCTCGTGGTGACCGATCTCGGCCCGGCCGGCGCGGCGGCGATCGCCGCGGCCGCGGCCCAGGTGCACGCGCACGGCGGGCGCCTGGCGGTCATGCACGCGATCCCACCGACGAGCCTGGTGCGCCCGCTGTTCCCGCACTGGGGCACCGACGATCCGATCCGGCAGGCCGAGCTGCCGATGCACGTGCGCGCGGCGATCGAGGACCAGGTCGCCGCCGCGGTGCCGGACGGGGTCGAGGTCGACGTGTTCGTCGAGAGCGGGGGCGACGCCGAGTCCGCGCTGGCCCGGGCCGACGCGTGGGACGCCGGGCTGATCGTCGTCGGGCCGACCGCCACCACCGGCATCGACGCCGAGCGCATCGTCCGCCACGCCCACACGCCGGTGCTGGTCGTGCGCCCGGGGCCCGCCGCGGGCCCGATCGTCGCGTGCACCGACTTCTCGGATCCGGCGCTGCCCGCGGTCGCGGCCGCGGCCCGCGAGGCGCGGCGCACCGGCGCGCGCCTGGACGTCGTCCACGCGCTCGAGCCGATCCCGATCTCGGTGATGGGGTTCGCGCCGCCGGTGGCCACCAACGCCTCCTGGGAGGTCGAGCGTCGGCGCGACGCCGAGCAGCGGCTCGACGCCGCGCTCGCGGCGCTCGAGGTCGAGGGCGAGGCCGTCGTCGTCGACGGCCCGGTCATCGCGGGCCTGGTCGAGGCCGCCGAGGCCCGCGGCGCGCGGATGCTCGTGGTCGGCACGGTCGGGCGCACCGGGCTGACCCGGTTCTTGCTGGGCAGCACCGCCGAGGCGCTGGTGCGGTCGTCGCCGTGCTCGACCCTGGTGGTCCGGCTGCACCGCGATCGGAGCTTGGTGTGAGCGAGCTGCTCGAGCTGCGCCCGCCGCGCGCGGGCGACGCCGCCGCGATCTGGCGGATCGCGCCGGCGCAGAACGACGAGCGCGACAGCTGCTACGCGTTCTTGCTGCTGTGCACGCACTTCGCCGACACCGGCCTGGTCGCGTCCCAGGACGGCGAGATCCTCGGGTTCGCGCTGGGCTACCGCCCGCCGGCGTTCCCGCACGACCTGTTCGTGTGGCAGCTCGGCACCGTGCCCGGCCCGCGCGGCAGCGGCCTCGCGGCGCGGATGCTGGAGGAGCTGCTGACCCGGCCGGCCTGCCTCGACGCCAGGTTCCTGTGCATGACCCGCGCCCCCGGCGACCGCGAGCTGTGGCAGGTCCTCGAGGAGGTCGCGCGCCGGCGCGGGGCCTCGTGTCGCGAGGGGCCGTGCTTCCCGCGGACGCTGTTCGCGCGGCCGCACGTCGACGAGGGGCTGGTCCGGGTCGGGCCGCTGGCCTGATCTTCCAGCGCGGCGCGCTGACCTCGGCGCCCGCGCGCAGCCGCCTCGCCAGACGGTCTCGCCCGGACCGGGCCGTCACCTCGAGGGGCCAGCCCCGACCCGCGCCTCGACCGCGCGCGCCGTCAGCTCGACAGCGCGCGCGCGCTGGCGCCAGCGGGCCGCGGCGAGAGCTCCGGGGCGCTGGTCGCGTGGTGGACCGTCTGGGTCGGGAACGCGAACGCCGAGCCGTGGCGCGCGACGATCTCCATGAACCCCAGCAGGATCTCCTGCCGGATCACCTGAAACTCGGACCAGTCGCTGGTCTCGAACCAGGCCATCACCTCGATGTCGAGCGACGAGGTGCCCAGCTTCGAGAACCGGACCACGACCGCGTCGGGCCAGATCAGCGGGTGCGCGCGCAGCAGGGCCTCGACGTCGGCCAGGATCGCGCGCAGCTGATCGGCCCGGGTCTCGTAGACCAGGCCGAGGTTGGTGGCCAGGCGGATGCGATCGCGCGCGGTGAACGACTCGGTGGGTGTGTCGGCCAGCTGGCCGTTGGGGATGCGCACGGTCGTGCGATCGAGCGTGCGCAGGCGGGTCGAGCGCAGGCCGATCTCCTCGATCGTGCCGACCCGCTCGCCGATGCGGACGAAGTCGCCGACGCGGAACGGCTGGTCGAGGCCGATCGAGTAGGTGCCGAACAGGTTCTCGACGGTCTTCTGCGCCGCGAGCGCCACGGCGAGGCCGCCGATGCCGAGCCCGGCGACCAGGCTGGTCACCGGGATCCCCTGGGTCGCGAGCACCGTCAGGAAGGCCAGCGCGATCAGCAGCGCCTTGACCGTGCGCCCGCCGATCGACAGGAGCGAGCGCGAGCTGGCGTTGTCGCGCGCCCAGGCGCGCTGCGCGAGCACGTGCTGGCTGACGTCGATCGCGCGGATCAGCAGCCAGAACAGGACCACCACGACCGCGGTGCGCAGCCCCTGGTCGACCACGCCGTCGAGGTCGCCGGGCAGCGCCAGCCACGGGCGCGCGATCGCCGCGACCGCGACGGTGCAGCCGACGCGGATGGGCGTGGCGACGTGGGCGATGACGACGTCGTCCCAGCTGACGTCGGTGTGCCGGGCGCCGCGCGCCAGCACGTACGTGACCAGCAGCCCCAGGCCGCGCCCGAGCCCCAGGATCACGATCGCCGCGGCGAGGCCGAGCACGTACGGCCACGGGCCGCCGTGCGGCAGCCACGCGTGGACCTGCTCGATCACGCCCGGGCCCCACCGCCGATCGGGCCGCGCACGCCGAGCGAGCCGATCGGGCCGGGGATGGTGACCGCGCCCGCGCTGACCGGCCGGATCGTGGCGACGGCCTCGAGCCGGGCCAGGAAGCCCTCGGCCCAGCCGGTCGAGGTCACGCCGGTGGCGATCCTCACCATCCGGGCGTGGCGGGCCCGGCGCTCGGCCAGCGGCATCTCGAGGGCGCGGTTGAGATCGGCCGCGACGCCGTCGACGTGGTAGGGGTTGGTCAAGAGCGCGGCGTCGAGCTCCTCGGCCGCGCCCGCGAACCGCGACAGCAGCAGCGCGCCGGGGTTGTCGAGCGGCTGCGCGGCCACGAACTCCTTGGCGACCAGGTTCATGCCGTCGCGCAGCGGCGTGACCACGCCGACGTCGGCCATGCGGTACAGCTGCGCCAGCACCGTCGGCGCGTACGACCGGTACAGGTACCGGACCGGCATCCAGTCGGTGTCGCCGTACTCGCCGTTGATGCGGCCGACCAGCTCCTCGACCCGGCGGCGCAGCTCGGCGTACTCGGGCACCTCGGCCCGCGACGGCACCGACACCTGGACGAACGACACCTGCCGGCGCCAGCGCGGGTACAGCTCGAGCAGCCGCCGGAACGCCTCGAGGCGCTCGGGGATGCCCTTGGAGTAGTCGAGGCGGTCGACGCCGAGCAAGAGCTTGCGATCGCCGAGGAGATCGCGCAGGCCGAGGACGTCGGCCGACGGCACGTCGGTCCCGGTCGGCACGAACCCGGCCGGCTCGATCCCGATCGGGAACAGGCCGAGCTCGGTGACGTGGCCGTCGCGCACGAGCTGGTCGCCCTGCCGGCGCACGCCCTCGACGCCGTGGGGCGCCGCGCCGAGGAAGTTGTCGGCCCAGCGCGCGGTGTGGAACCCGATCAGGTCGTAGGCGGTCATCGCCTCGATGACCTGCGGGTGCCACGGCAGCGTCTCCCACACGTCGCGCGGCGGGAACGGCACGTGCAAGAAGAACCCGATCGGGCCGGTGTGGCCGAGCCGACGCAAGGCCGCGCCGGCGAGGAGCAGGTGGTAGTCGTGGATCCAGATCGTGCCGGTCGGGCTGGTCAGGCGCGCGGCCATGCGCGCGTAGGCCTCGTTGGCGGTCACGTACGCGGTCCACTCGTCGTCGACGAACCGCACCCGCCCGGGGAAGCAGTGCAGGAGCGGCCACAGGCTCTGGTTGCAGAACCCGGCGTAGAAGTGCTCGCGCCAGCCGGGCGGGTAGTCGAAGGTCGCGATCGCGGGCGGCTGGCTGTCGTCGACCGACAGCTCGAGCCCGGGCGAGCGCTCGCTGCCGCTCCAGCCCAGCCAGACGCCCTCGGTGCGCGTCACGATCGGGGTCAGCGCCGAGACCAGGCCGCCGACCTGCTTGCCGCGCCCAGCGCCGAGCGCCGGGGTCCGGTTCGAGACGATCACCAGCGGGTGCGCGTCGACGGCCACGTCCGGGCGCGCCCAGGTGTGGACGGGCACCGCGCGCGGCGGCGCGGCGTCCGCGCGGGCGTCGGCGAGCCACTGCAGGAGCGCGCGGGTGTGCTCGACGCCAGCGACCCACCAGCCGGCGTGGCTGCGGCGCACCGGCTCGCCCACCAGCACCGCGGCGTCGCCCGGCGCCAGCGCGGCGAAGGTGTCCTCGTCGGTGACGTCGTCGCCCAAGGCGATCAAGCGCGTCTCGGGCGGGAGGTGCGCCCGGACCCAGGTGACCGCGGTGCCCTTGTGGGCCGCGCGGTGGCGGACCTCGAGCACGTCGGCCCCGTCGAGGCGCTCGAAGTCGGGCTGGGTCTCGAGCCACTCGTCGACGATCAGCTCGGCGGCGGCGATCAGCTCGGGCCGGCGCTCCTCGTCGACCCGGCGCCAGTGCAGCCCGACCGCGAGCGACTTCTGCTCGAACCGCGCGCCGGCCGTGCGGTCGGCCAGGAGCGCGAGCCGGCGCGCGAGGTCGCCGAGCTCGGCCGACTGGACCGGCGGCTGCCAGCCGTTGTCGGCGCACCGCCACGCGCCGTGCTCCGCGAACCACCACGCGGCCGGCACGCCGTCGCGCACGGCCTCGATCGCCTCGCGCTGACGACCCGACACGACCACCACGCGGATGCCGGTCTCGGCCAGCCGCCGGAGCAGACGCGCGCCGGCGTCATCGAGCGTGGCCTCTTCGACCGAGGGCGCGAACGGGATCAACGTGCCGTCGAGATCGACCAGCACCGCGAGTGAGGGTGCCCGCGCCAGCGCCGTCCAGTAGGTGTCGAAGGTGGCAGGCGTCGCCGCGGATGAGTCGGTCATGTGTCGCTCCAGATCGCGACTGGCGGCCCGACCAGCCCATGCACCTGCGACGGAGAATCACGTCGCACCCTTTGGAATCGTTTGACGTCAAACCACTATCACGGGCGCCGCACCGTCGCAAGCGTGGTCAGCGCGCGTGGCCGCGTCCGTCGGTCGCGCCCGCGGCCGCGGCGATCGCGGCGCAAGTCGCTGATCGCACAGCCCCTCCGGACCGGCCGCGGCGCGTGCGCGGTCAGGGCGGGGCCCGGATGGGCGCGCGCGACGCCGAGCGAGCGCGCGTCAGCGGGTACGATGGGCCCGTGCGCACACCCGTCACCTCACCGCGCTGGTACCAGCAGGCGGTCATCTACGAGGTCCACGTGCGGGCGTTCTGTGACGCCGACGGCGACGGCGTCGGCGATCTGGCCGGGCTGACGTCGAAGCTCGATTACCTCGTGGAGCTCGGCGTCACCGCGCTGTGGCTGCTGCCGTTCTATCCGTCGCCGATGCGCGACGGCGGGTACGACATCGCCGACTACACCAGCGTCCACCCCGCCTACGGCACGCTGGCCGACTTCGAGCGGTTCCTGGCCGCGGCCCACGCGCGCGGCCTGCGGGTGATCACCGAGCTGGTGGTCAACCACACCTCGAGCGATCACGCCTGGTTCCAGGCGGCGCGCCGGGCGCCGCGCGGCAGCGCGGCCCGCGACTTCTACGTCTGGAGCGACCGGCCCGATCGCTATCCGGACGCGCGCGTCATCTTCCGGGACTTCGAGCCCACCAACTGGACCTGGGATCCGGTGGCGGAGGCGTACTACTGGCACCGCTTCTACGACCACCAGCCCGATCTCAACTTCGACAACCCGGCGGTCCACGCGGCGGTCATGGCCGCGATGGACTTCTGGCTCGACCTCGGCGTCGACGGGCTCCGCCTCGACGCCGTGCCGTACCTGTACGAGCGCGACGGGACCACGTGCGAGAACCTGCCCGAGACCCACGCGTTCCTGCGGTCGCTGCGCACCCACGTCGACGCCCGCTACCGCGACCGCATGCTCCTGGCCGAGGCCAACCAGTGGCCGGTCGACGCCGCCGCCTACTTCGGCGACGGCGACGAGTGCCACATGAACTTCAACTTCCCGCTGATGCCGCGCCTGTTCATGGCGCTGCAGCAGGAGGACCGGTTCCCGATCGTCGACGTCATGCGCCAGACCCCGCCGCTGCCGCCCGGCACGCAGTGGGCGACGTTCCTGCGCAACCACGACGAGCTGACGCTGGAGATGGTCACCGAGGAGGAGCGCGACTACATGTACCGGGCCTACGCGCGCGACCCGGCCGCGCGCCTCAACCTCGGCATCCGCCGCCGGCTCGCGCCGTTGCTGGGCTCGCGCCGCAAGATCGAGTTCGCCAACGCGCTCTTGCTGTCGCTGCCCGGCAGCCCGGTCCTGTACTACGGCGACGAGCTGGGCATGGGCGACAACGTCCACCTCGGCGATCGCGACGGCGTCCGCACGCCGATGCAGTGGTCGAGCGAGCGCAACGCCGGCTTCTCGCGGGCCGAGCCGGACGCGCTCTACGCGCCGGTCATCGTCGAGCCCGAGTACCACTACCAGACCGTCAACGCCGAGGCCCAGCACCAGAACCCGGCGTCGCTCCTGTGGTGGATGAAGCGCCTGATCGCGATGCGGCGCGCGCACCCCGCGCTCGCCGTCGGCGCGCTGCAGTTCGTCGCGGTCGACAACCCGCACGTGCTCGTGTTCGTGCGCAGCCACGGCGACGCGCGGCTGCTGATCGCCGCCAACCTGTCGCGGTTCGTCCAGCACGCCGACCTCGAGCTCGCGGCCGTGGCCGGGCACGCGCCGGTCGAGCTGTTCGGCGGCACGCGGTTCCCGGTGATCACCGAGCGGCCGTACGGGCTGTCGTTCGGGCCGTTCACGTTCATGTGGTTCCGGCTCGAGCCGCCAGCCCCGGTCGGCCGGGACCGGGCCCACCTCGACGCGCCGGGGCCGTGGTGGACGATCCAGGACGACCGGCGCCGGCTGGCCGAGGCGGTGGTCGACTACGCCGCCGACCGGCGCTGGTTCCGCGGCGGCGACCGCGCGCGCACCGGCGTCGAGCTGATCGACGTGCTGCCGCTGGCGACCGCGCCGGCCCGGTACCTCGCGCTGGTGGTCGAGGTGCGCTTCGCGACCGGCGAGCCCGAGCGCTACCTCGTGCCGGTCGGGTTCGCCGCCGGCGCGCCCGCGGCCGAGCTCGCGCACGCGGCACCGAGCGCGCTGATCGCGAGCGTGACGGTGGCGGAGCCCGAGCCGATCACGGGCATGCTCTACGACGCGCTGGCCACCGGCGAGGCGGCGGCCGCGCTGCTCGCGGGCGTCCGCGTCGGCGCCACGATCGCCGGCGAGCACGGGCGGCTGCGCTGCGTCGCGCGCGGGACCCCGGCGCCCGAGCCCGATCCGCCGCCGCGGCTGCTCGCGCCCGATCGTGGCAGCACCACGGTCCGGTTCGGCGAGCGCGCGGTGCTCAAGGCCTTCCGCCAGCTCGAGCCGTCGATCAACGCCGAGATCGAGCTGGGCGAGCACCTGGCGGGCCACCCCGCGGCGCGGACGCCGGCGGTGCTGGGGACCGTGCACTACCTGGCCGACGGCGGCGCGCCGGCCGCGGTCGCGGTCGTGCACGCGTTCGTCGATCACCAGGGCAGCGCGTGGGATCTCCTGTGCGACGAGCTGACGGCCGCGCTGACCCAGCAGCTCTCGACCCCGACCGCGCTGCCGGCGCCGGGCGACGTCGACGTGGTCGCCGCCGCCGACGCGCCGGCGGAGGTGGACGAGGTCATCGGCGGCGATCTGCGGATCGCGCGCGCGCTGGCCGCGCGGGTGGCCACGGTCCACCTCGCGCTGGCCGACAGCGCCGACGCCGCGCTGCGCCCCACGCCGTTCACGGTGACGCACCAGCAGTCGATCTTCCAGGCCGCGCGGACGGTGCTGGTGCGCACGGTCGAGGCGCTGGTCCGGGCGCGCCCGACGCTCGCGCCCGAGGTGGTGCCGCTGGTCGAGCGCGTCGCGGGCGCGCAGGCGGCGCTCGAGGACGCGCTGCGCGCGGTCCAGGCCCGCCCGATCGCGGCGGTCCGCATCCGCTGCCACGGGGGCCTCGACCTCAAGGAGATCTTGCGGGCCGGCGACGACTTCGTGCTCATCGACTTCGAGGGTGAGCCGGCGCGACCGCTGGCGGAGCGTCGCTACAAGCGCTCCCCGCTGCGCGACGTGGCCGGCGTGCTGCGGTCGCTCGCCCAGGTCGGCGACGCCGGCCTGGCGACGGGCTGGCTGCGCGGGCCCGATCACACGGACCGCCGGCTGTGGGCGGACGCGTGGGTCGCGTGGATGAGCGCCGCGTTCGTGCGCGCGTACACGGCCCACGCCGCGGCGCTGGTGCCGGCGCGCGCCGACGATCGCCGGGCGCTGCTGGCGTTCTATGCGCTCGAGCTCGAGCTGGCCCACGTCGGCCGCGCGCTCGGCCACGATCGCGATCAGCTGGCCTGGTCGCTGGGCCGGCTCCTGGCCAGCGTCGACGCCTGATCCCAGGGGGCACCGGTGTCCAGCCGGTGCGCGTCGCGGGCGCGATCTCGTCGGCGCGTCCTCGTCGGGTCCGTCCGGTGTCCAGCCGGTGCGCGTCGCTGGCGCGATCTCGTCGGCGCGTCCTCGTCGGGTCCGTCCGGTGACCGGCCCGCCGCGCCGCGACCTCGCGCGCGAGGTCGTGCGGACCGAGATCGACCCCGGCGCGCCCGCCGGAGCAGGCGGCGCGGCCCGGCGGCGCGCGTCAGTCGGCGCGCTCGAGCTCGTGCACCAGCGCCTGCAGGAGCCCGCGCGTCTCCTCGGCCGCGGACGACGACACCCGCGTCAGCGCGCGCCGCACGGCCGCCTCGACGGTGCCCTTGCGCTCGCGGTCGATCCGGCGCCCGGCCGCGGTCAGCGCGAAGCGGGCGCGCCGCCGATCGCGCGGATCGACGTGGCGCGCCAGCATGCCGCGGCTCTCGAGCCGGGCCAGGATCCCGGTCAGCGTGCTGGCGTGCAGATCGAGGATGCGCGCGATCTCGCCGGCGGTGATCTCGGGGTGGCGGCCGACCACGCGCAGCACCAGCCGCTGCGGGCCGGTCACGCCGAGGGTCCGGCTCATGCGCTTCGACCGCACCTCGAGCGCGTGCACCAGCGCCCACAGCCCCTGCATGAACCGCAGGGTCTCGCTGGCCCCGCTCCACGGCGGCCGTCAGTCTTCGTCTGCGCTCACGTCGCGGCTCCTGTCGCGGGGGTCGGGGCTGCGGCCGCGCGCCAGCCGCGCGAGTCGAGCCAGGCGGTCGCGGCCGGCGCCGTCGCGGTCGTCGCGGCGACCATCAGGTGGTCGCCGACCCGCAGGTCGGTCCGCCGGGTCATCAGCACGATCTCGGCGCCGCGTACGCGGGCGATCGGCAGGGCCGCGTCGATCGGCCAGCCGGCCAGCGACGCGTCGGCGGGCCCGACCGCGGACAGCGCCAGCCGGTTCACGACGACCTCCCCGCGGCGGACCCGGTCGAGCCAGATCAGCAGGTCGGCCTCGGCGCCGAACAGCACGTCGATGTCGTCGTGCTCGGCCACGGCCATCGTGATGCCGCGATCGTGGCGCTCGAGCGCGATCAGCAGCTCGGGCCCGCGCAGCTCCCGGTCGATCCGGCGGCCGAACAGGTAGTTGATGTGCTCGTTCGACGTGAGCCCGACCGCGTAGGAGGCCGACTCGACGCCGGCGGCGATCTGGGTCGCGGTCGCGAGCGCGTCGCCCTGGACCACGTCGATGCCCTGGTCGCGCGCCGCCGCGCACGAGTCGGAGTTGGCGTCGATCAGCGTCACGCGGGCGCCGGCGCGGACCAGGACGCCCGCGACCAGGCGGGCGAGCGGGTTGGCGCCGAGGATCACGAAGCCGTTGCGCGGCGGCAGGCGCAGCCCGAGGCGCTCGGCGACCAGGCCGGCGGTCAGGCCCTGCAGCGTCACCGTGGTGGCGATGACCAGGAACACCAGCGCCCGCATCGCGGTGCCACCGGCGAGGTGCGCGTGCGCGAGCTCGCCGGCGAACAACGACGCGACCGCGGCCGCGACGATCCCGCGCGGGGCCACCCACGACAGGTAGACCTTCTCGCGCACCGTCAGGTCGGTGCGGTAGGTGCTGGCGAACACGCACGCCGGACGCACGACGAAGATCAATAGCGCGACCACGGCCAGCCCGTGCGCGCCGAGCGCGCGGACGTCGGCGAGGCGGACGTCCGCGGCCAGCAGCACGAACAGGGTCGCGACCAGCAGATCGGTCAGCTGCTCCTTGAACTCGGCGACCGTGGACAGCCGCTTGAAGCCGACGTTGCCGACCACGAGGCCCGCGACGATCGCCGCGGTGATGCCGCTCTCCTCGATCAGCGCGTTGCTGACGTGGAACGTCGTGACCGCGACCGCGAGCGCGAGGATGTTCTCGAGCCCGTGCGGGACCAGGTGCCGGACCCGCAGCGCCAGCACCAGCAGCGCGCCGCCGGCCAGGCCGACCAGCGCGCCGCCGCCGAACCGCAGGAAGATCGACAGCCCGCCGAGCGCGGCGTCGCTGCGCGAGGGCGCGACCGCCACCTCGAGCGCGACCACGGCGATCGTCGCGCCGACGGCGTCGATGAAGATGCCCTCGGCGACGAGGATCGCCGCCAGGTGCGGCATCAGCCGCAGCCGCCGCACCAGCGGCGTCACGACCGTCGGGCCGGTGACGATCACCAGCGTCGCGAACAGGATCGAGAGCCGCCAGTCCCAGCCCATGACGACGCGCGTGGCGACGGCCGCGAGCACCGCGGTCACGAGCGCGCCCACGGTGACCAGGCGTCGGATCGGCAGCGCCTGGGCGCGCAGCACCGGCACCCGCAGGTTGAGCCCGCCCTCGAACAGGATGATCGCGATCGCGAAGCCGACCAGCACCGAGAGGCCCTCGCCCAGCAGGTGCGGCCGGATCACGTCGGCGGCGTCGGGGCCGAGCGCGACGCCGAGCCCGAGCAGCACGACGATCCCGGGCAGGCGCAGGTGGCGCGCCGCGACCTGCGCCAGCACGCCCGCCACCATCGCGAGCGCTAGCGTCAGCGCCGGGTGATCGAGCTCGATGGTCATGCGCGAGCGGATGGTAGCAGGTGTCCGCCCGCGCCGCGCCTCAGCCGCTGCGCGCGGGATCGTCGGCGGCCGCGCCGCGGCGCCCATCGAGCGACAGCGGCCAGTCCTCGGGCGCGGCCAGCTCGGCGGTGTAGACCGAGTCGCGGCGGAGCCAGCGCGCGGTCGCGGTCGCGATCGCGGTGGCCAGCGCCAGCGGCAGGACGATCGCGTAGTCGCTCGATAGCTCGAACGCCATGACCGCGGCCATCAGCGGCGCGTGGGTCGTGGCGGCGGTGGCGGCGGCCATGCCGACCAGCGCGTAGCCGCCGGCCGGGGCCAGCGGGCCGGCGCCGAGGCGATCGAGCGCGGCCGCCACCAGCACGCCGGCGCCGCCGCCGATCAGCATGATCGGCGTGAACACCCCGCCGGGGCTGCCCGAGCTCACCGACGACGTGGTCGCGACCAGCTTGGCGATCATCAAGAGCGCGACCATGCCGATCGCGAACCGCCCGTCGAGCAGCCCGGCCAGCGGCTCGTAGCCGTTGCCGGCGACCTCGGGCACGCCGACCACGACCGCGCCGGCGCACAGGCCGCCGAGGCCGGCCCGCCACGGCAGCGGCACCCGCGCGAACGCCCGGGCGCCGAGGTGCAGCACGCGCACGAACGCGTGCCCGGCCAGGGCCGCGACCACGCCGACCAGCGCGAACGCCAGGAGCTCGGCCGGCGCCCCGAGCGTGAACGTGCGCTCGCCGTAGAGCGGCACCGCGCCGACGACCGCGCGCGTGAGCACGGTGGCGATCACCGTCGCGATCACGATCGGCACGACCGCCTCGACCACGATCACGCCGATCACGATCTCGAGCACGAACAGCACCGCGGCGAACGGCGTGTTGTACGCGGCGGTGAAGCCGGCCGCGCAGCCGCACGCGATCGCGATGCGCAGCCGATCGCCGGCGAGGCCGAGCCGCTCGCCGGTGACCTTGGCGACCGCGCCGCCGACCTGGATCAGCGGCCCCTCGCGGCCGATCGAGCCGCCGCTGGCGATCGCGCACCAGGTCGCGAGCGCGCGCCACAGGGTCGAGCGCAGCGACAGCCGGACCCGGCCGAGGGCGACCGCCTCCATCACCGCGCCGACGCCGTGGCTGCCGCGGGTGGCGCGCTGGACCAGCAGGCCGGCGGTGAGACCGCCGGCCGCGGGCAGCACCAGCCGCAGCCACCACGGCGCGGCGATCATCGCCGCCACCAGCCCGTCGGCGCCGCTGGCGACGTGGACCACCCGGAACAGCGCCGCCCGGAACGCGACGGCGAACCCGGCGGTCAGCACGGCGATCACCGCCACGGCGAGCGCGAAGCGGGCGGCACGCCCCGGCGCCGACGATGGCAGCGACATCGCGGCCAGCGTACCGCGATCGCGGCCGGCGGCTCGGTCCCGCGCCCGCGATCGCCCGGCGCGGCGCTGGCGCGCGGCGGGGCGGCCGGCCGTCGGCCCGCGCCGCGGCCGGGGCGCCCGGCGGCGGATTCGACGCGCGCGGCCGGGGCGCTGCGTTACCGTGTCCCGATGCGGTGGAACCTCGTGGCGAACGCGTGCGTGGTCGCGGTCGGGCTCGCGGCGTGCGGGGGCGATCGGGCGCCGCCCGGCGCCGACGCGGCCGGAGTGGACGCCCAGATCGAACCGATCCCGGACGACGCGATCTGGCTCGACCCCGTCGCTGGCAAGCCGACCGGGACCGGCGCCGTCGACGATCCCTGGCCGGGCCTGGCGGCGTCGATCGACGCCGGCCTGCTGGGGGCGTTGCCGGTGGGCGCGACCCTGGTCCTGCGCGGCGGCGCCCACGGCGACGTGTCGCTCGCGGGCGACAACCCCGAGATGATCACGATCCGGGCCGCGCCGGGGGAGGTGCCCCAGCTCGAGCGCCTCGAGATCCGCGCGGGCCAGCGCTGGCGGCTGCGCGGGCTGACGATCAGCCCGTCGTTCGCGGCCGCGCCCTACACCGGCAACATCGTCACGCTCGGCGAGCGGGCCGCGTCGTCGGAGCTGATCCTCGAGGACAGCTTCGTCTACAGCGAGCTCGACAGCAGCGGGTGGACGATCGCCGACTGGATGGCCGCGCCCAGCGGCGTGCTGCTCGGGCGCAACGGCCGCGACCTGACGCTGCGCAACACCCAGGTGACGAACACGCGGTTCGGCGTGGCGATCACCTCGTTCGACTCGCTGGTCGAGGGCAACGTCATCAACAACTTCTCCGCCGACGGCATCCGGGTCACCCGGGACGGGGCGACGGTCGCCCACAACGTCATCAAGAACGTCTACGTCAGCGACGCCGACGGCGACGCCAACCACGACGACGCGATCCAGTGCTTCCTGTTCAACGTCGGCACCGGCCTGGTCCGCGACGTCACGATCCGCGGCAACATCATCATCAACCGCGAGGACGACGCCCAGCCGTTCGCGGCGCCGGTCCAGGCCATCGGCTTCTTCGACGGGCCCCTCGTGAACTTCCTCGTCGAGGACAACGTGATCCTGGTGTCCCACTGGCACGGCGTGTCGCTCTACGACGCCCAGGGCTCGCAGATCCTCGACAACGTCGCGTTCACGCGGTGGCCCGAGGCCCAGCCGCGGCCGTGGGTGATGCTCGGCGAGAAGCTCGGCATGGCCCACGGCAACACCGTGCGCGGCAACTACGCCCACAGCTTCGACTTCGCCGCCGACGCCACCGTCACCGCCGCCGACAACCTCCCGGTGACCCGGGCGATCCTCGACGCGCGGATGACGGCGCTGGCCGCGGAGATCGCGGCGCGCTTCGGCGCGGCGCACCCGGTCAGCGGGCAGCCGCGCGTCGTCGGCTGGTGACCGCGCGGCCGGTCCCGGCGGGCGCGGTCGTCGGCGTGCGGCCGCCGCGGCGCGGCGCGGGTGACGGGGGCGGCGCGGGCCCCGCGCCCGCGATCGCACGGCGCGGCGCTTGCCGCGGGCCGCGGCGCTTGCCACGGTGGCGCATGCGCGAAGGTGTCCCGAGCCGCACCGCGGCGATGGTCGCGGCGGCCCGCACGCTCGGCGCGCTCTTGCCCGCGCGCGTCCAGCTGGCCGACGATCCCTACGGCCTCGGCTTCGTCGGCGGCGCGCTGCCGCGCGGGCCGGCCGCGGCCGCCGCGGCCTGGGCGGTGCGCCTGCCGGTGATCCGGCCGTGGGTGATGTACATGCAGGTGCGGACCCGGCTCCTCGACGACGTCGTCCGCGGGTTCGCGCGCGCCGGCGGTCGGCAGCTGGTGCTGCTC